>CAYTAV010000018.1:0-19945 GCA_964435875.1 uncultured Gammaproteobacteria bacterium | reverse complement strand
GCCGCGATCGGGATGCTTGCGATATTATAGAAGAAAGCCCAGAACAGGCTCTGCTTGACCTTGCGCATGGTATACGCACCGATCGCGAAGGCGCGGGGTACGGAACGCATATCGCGGGATAGCAGGACGATATCGCCCGCCTCTATCGCGATATCCGTGCCGGACGAGAGGGCGATTCCCAGGTCTGCCTGAGCGAGAGCCGGGGCGTCGTTGATCCCGTCGCCGACCATGGCGACTTTGCGGCCGCCAGCCTGCAAAGCCTTGATCTGCGCGGCTTTTTCATGCGGTAGGACTCCGGCGATCACCCGGTCGATGCCTGCCTGCCTGCCGATCTCTCGGGCTGTGCGGACGTTGTCGCCGGACAGCATGATTATTTCCTTGCCGGACTTTTCCAGCTGGGCGACGGCCGAATCGGAATAGGGCGACAATGTGTCGGACAGCGCAACGAGCCCGGCAAGCATGGCATCGAAAGCCACGAGCACGACGGTCATGCCCCTATTCTCCAATTCGTCGATCGCGTTCCGTGCGTCAGGCGGAATAGCGATCCCGTTATCTTGGATAAAAAAGCTCTTGCCGACCATGATCTGCTTGGATGCTTGTCCGCTGCCCTTATCCGGGTCTGACTGTCCCGTAACTATGCCAGAAGTTCCTTTGCCGGGGTGTTCAGCAAATCTATCGATCCGGAGATGGTCCAGGTTCCGCTTCGCGGCCTCGTCAGCGATCGCTTTGGCCAGCGGGTGGCCTGACAGGCGTTCGAGCGATCCGGCCGCCAGCAGAACTGCATCTTGTGGAGCCAGCTGGCCTGCTTCGGCTGCCAGTTGTGATATTATTCTTAAAAGATTATCGTCGCCGAACCAAGCAACGCTCGCGACAGCGGGACGGCCGGTTGTCAGTGTTCCGGTCTTATCGAAAACGACCGTATCGATATGACGGGCATTCTCGAGGGCGGCAGGATTTTTGATTAATATGCCGTGGCTGGCCGCCAATCCCGATCCCATCATCAGGGCGGTAGGGGTCGCTAACCCGAGCGCGCAGGGACAGGCTATGATCAGGACAGAGACGAAGGCCGTAAGTGCAAAACCGAAATCTTGGCCCGCGGCAAGCCAGATAGCGCCCGTGAGGAGTGCAATCAGCAGGACTGCCGGAACAAAATAGAGTGCGATACGGTCGGCTAGCTTCTGGACCGGCGGCTTGCTCCCGAGCGCTTCTTCCATGACGCGGACGATCTGGGACAGCACAGTATCCTTGCCTGCGCGCGCTACCTCGAGCTCGATCGCCCCCGAGAGGTTCATTGTCGCTCCTGTGACTGCATCGCCGGCGCGCTTCTCGACCGGCATGCTCTCGCCGGTCAGTAGTTTCTCGTCGACTGAAGTCGAGCCTTTTATAATGCGCGCATCGGCTGGGATCAGTTCGCCCGGCCTGACCAACAGCCTGTCTCCAGGCTGAAGATCGGAAGCGGGGACGGACATCTCGCCTCCGTCGATTAGTTTCCGGGCGGTCTTAGGCGACAGGTCCATTAGCTTCCTGATCGCATCCGATGTTCGGCCTTTCGTTTTCGCTTCCAAGTATTTGCCTAGGCCGATGAAGATCAGGATAAAGGCGGCGCTGTCGAAATAAGCTTCCCCGGCCGCGGAATCGCTTCCGAGAGAGCGGATCAAAAGGCCTGTACTGTAGGCATATGCCGTAAAAGTTCCAATAAAGATCAGCGAGTCCATATTCGGCGCGAGGCGCTTGAGCGATGCCGCACCGGATTTCCAGATCGCGCGAGACAGATAGGCTACGCCGCCAGCTAGCAAAAACTGCAGGAAAAGGTTCAGGCGCACGGCTGGAAGCGGCACGCCCAGAAGGCCGCCCATCGCGAGGTAGAGGAGCGGCAGTCCTAAGGCGGCAACCGCCGTCAGTTTTTTTCCCGAGCCATCTCCGGCCTGGTCGCCGGCGTGGCGGCTGTGCTGGCTCTTATCGGCGTCTCGCACGGCGTTTTCGGACGCTTGCACTTCGTAGCCGGCAGCCTTGATGACACTGGCGATCCTTGCGGGGGTTGTCTGGCTTTCGTCGTAATCGATAAAGGCGCTTTCGACCCCGTAATTGACATTCGCATCATTTATGCCCTTATGCTTCCTGAGCGCACGCTCGATATTAGCGGCGCAGGATGCGCAATGCATGCCCCTGATATTTAATTTTATCTTCTGGCTTGCCATATAAATTAATGTTGATATTTGCGAGATTAGACGATCAGGACGGCACTGCTTATTCGACTACGTCAAACGTTCCCGTGATCATGCCCATCCAGCAGGAAAACTTATAGCGACCCGGTTTTTGGGGGGTGAACTCCTTGATTGAAACCTCGCCCGGACGAAGGCTGATCTCTCCAGGAAACAGCCCCTTCGCGATAACCGCATTCGTACAGCCGCTCGTTCCGGCGTCCGTTATTTCCCATCTGACCGGCGTGCCGGCACGGACCGTGAACGCCGATGGCGAATAGCCCCTCGATGTTGCCATCATCGATATTACTTGCTTGCCGTCTTTGATCGGCGGAAGCAGGGGACTGTCTATGGCGCTATTTCTTGTTTCTCCCGCCGTTGAAGGCTTGCCGGCCGGGCTTAAGCTCGGCAACCCCAGCACGTTGAGCTGCGAGTTGATCGAATAAAAGGAGAAAATAATAATGAGCATGCCGGCCGAATAACTGAAATTTTTCCCGATTCTTGGATTACCATATAAATGGATGCTTGTCAGGCCGATTAGAAGCAGGGAAGGCAATGTACCGAGAGCAAAGGCAAGCATCACGAGCAAGCCTTGCTCGAAGCTTCCTGATATTACAGCAAGGCCTACTGCTGTCAGGGTAAAGCCGCAAGGCAGCAAGAAGGTCAATGCGCCTGAAATGAATGCCTTTAAGCTGGACTGCATGCCCTCGAACCTGGAAGACAGTAATTTATAGATTCCCTGGCTGTTTGACCGGAAAATTTTCAGTCCGAACCCAAGCATTTTCAATCCCTGAAAAATCAAGATCAACGATACGCCGACGACAAGCAATGCGGTGAGATTGGGGCTGAATTTCAGCGCGCTTCCAGCCATTCCCAGGAATCCGCCTAGCAAGGAAAACATGATAATCCGGCCGGCATTGAAGTAGATAGGCGCGGAGTAGCGGCCTAAGAATTTTTTATCAGGGTTTTCAGACCATTTTTTTGAAAGCGCCAGCATGACAGAACCGACGAGCGCGGCGCACGTTGAAAAACCTGCTAGCAGACCGTAAATTATCATGGCGATGAATCCGGGATTCTTACTGATGTTCGAGAGCGCTCCCGGATCGGCCGCTCGCACAATCAGGAAAAAAATGGCTGAAAAGAGCAAGGCCGCGGCAATACCTGCCAGCTTCCCGTATAATTCGTTTTTCATATCCGGCTTTTCTCTTGAAAAAACATAGCCGTCTTGCAAGAAAATCTTATTAAGCATTTCAGGGGTCAGATCGGCATCTTGCAGGATTATCGCATTGTCTGCCAGCGAGACTTTAGAATTCTTGATGCCGTTTTCGTGCAATTTGCCTTCAATGAATAATTTGCATGATACGCAAGTCATGCCGGTTATGTAGAATTTGGCCGCCTTGTTTTCCATACGGGTCATTTATTCGCCATCCTGGATACCTTCAGGATCTCCTCGGTCATTTTTTGCTTTTGCTGCGGGTCGTTAGACGATATGGCGCTGGCGAAGCAGGATGAGAGGTGTCCTTCCATCAATTGCTGATGCGCAGATTTTAAGAGGCCGATGACCGCCAGATTCTGCTGCATGACATCTATGCAGTAGCGGTCGGATTCGATCATTTGGATGATTTTCTTAAGATGGCTGGATGCTTTCTTGAACCCGAGCAGTGCTTTTTCCTTACCTTTGGTCATAGTAAGATATTATGAATAAACCTATACCTATGGTATAGGTAATAGGCAGGTTTGTCAATAGCCGGTTTATGGGACGATAATTCGCTTTCTTCGACTTTATTTATCTTAATCGTTCTGGTAATATTAGATATATGGATGCGCTTTAAGAATTCGCTTCCAGCCCTCAATCAATTAATAATCCAAAGATAATGGCTAAAGCTTCCAAAGATCCCCAGGCAGGAGGGGTCCAGTCAATCGAAGATTTGATCAAGGCATCCGAAGGATACATTAAAGAGGGGACGGCGCAGGCAAAATTCGCCGAGAAAGCCGACGAGCTCGCAAAAAAAGACCTGGAAATCGCGATCAAGGCGCAGGCGGACGATATGGGGCTTCCATACGTCCATCTTGTCGGTTTTCCGATCAGCCCTGACGCGATTAAGCTGATAGATGAAGAAACCGCTGCCCGCCTTTCGACGGTGGCTTTTTATTACGACGGCGAACGCATCCGCGTCGGTACGACCGCCCCTTCAGAAGAAGTCGAAGCAGTGGTTAAGGAGCTCAAGGAGGAGCATTACTGCGACGCTAAGCTATTTCTCATATCCGAAACAAGCTTTAAATATGCGATGCAGATCTACCGGGCCCTGCCCAAGATCCGCGAGTTCATCCGGGGAGTTAAGATCACGGCTAGCGACCTTGAGAAATATTCCGACAGCTTTGACAATTTCAGCGCGATCCAGGACGCCGTCAAGCGGGCGAATATCTCAGAAATCGTTACGATGCTCATATCCGCCGCGATCCAGATGAACGCATCCGATATCCATATCGAAGCCGAGGAAGCTGACGTAAAGGTGCGCTTCCGCATCGACGGCGTTTTGCATGATGCGGCATTCATCGAGAAGAAGCGCTGGCCGAAGATCATTTCACGCATGAAGCTGCTCGCCCGCGTCAAAATCAATATCACGGACAAGCCTCAAGATGGGCGCTATACGATCTATCTGGCGGACGAGAACGACCGCATCGACGTGCGTTCCTCCTTCCTCCCGACCGCCTTCGGCGAAAGCGTCGTCATGCGCCTGCTCTTATCCAAGTCCGTCCGCCTGGCCTTTGAGGACCTCGGCCTCTCGCCGGCCTCCTTTGCCATACTGGAACAGGAGATAAAGAAGCCAAACGGCATGGTCCTGACGACTGGGCCGACCGGATCGGGTAAAACGACGACCCTCTACGCGGTCCTTAACCGGATCAACGTCCAGGGAACGAAGATCGTTACCCTCGAGGATCCGATCGAATACCAGCTAGTCGGCATCGCTCAAAGCCAGGTCGACAACGCCAAAGGCTACACATTCGCCAAAGGCTTGCGGTCGATCCTGCGGCAGGATCCGGACGTCGTCATGATCGGCGAGATCCGCGATCTCGAGACCGCTGAAATATCGATACAGGCTGCACTGACCGGCCATCTACTCCTCTCGACACTGCATACAAACGACGCATCCGGCGTGATCCCGCGCCTTTTAGACATGGGGGTCAAACATTTTTTCATTGCTCCGGCGATCAACGCGCTGATCGGCCAGCGCCTTGTGCGCAAATTGTGTCCGCATTGCCGCGTGCCGCACAATCCGCAAGGCGAAGAAAAAGAACTGATCGGCAGGATACTTGCCGTTATCTCCCCGAAATCCGGAATCGAGATCCCGACCGACTATTCCGTCCTGTACAAGCAGGGTCCGGGTTGCAAGCATTGCAAGGGGATCGGATACGCCGGGCGGATAGGCATTTACGAGATATTTACGATGACGCATCCGATCAAGGAGCTCGCGGCTGCGAACGCGCCATCGTTCAAGATCCTTGAGCAGGCGATCGAAGACGGCATGGTGACCATGCTGCAGGACGGCGTATTGAAATGCTTTGCGGGTGTAACCAGCTTCGATGAGGTTGCGAGGGTCATCGGGAAGTTCGATTATATCGAAGCGCTTTATGATATCGTGGTCTCGAAGACGCTCTCGAGAGGGATCCGGATAACCGACGGGATCACTACGCGGTGCGAAATCTTTGCTCGAGACCTGGAGGAGGGTGGCAAGATCCTCGTAAAGTCGCCGATGACCGAACTTCTGCAGTCGGTCATGGCCGGAGCGATCGCGGCAAGCGCCGGAGACGTGCATATCGAGCCGACCGACCTCGCGGCCAAGATCCGCTACCGCATCGAAGGCGTGCTTTACGACGCCGCCGATTTTTCGAGGGAACAGTACCTCCAGCTTTTTGCGCAACTGAAGCTCGCTTGCGGTTTTCCGACGAACGTCCGGCAGGCAAGCTGGGACGGACGCTTCGGCGTCTCGTTTACCCAGGGACGCATCGACTGCCGAGTCTCGATAATTTCCGGAGGGTATGGCGAAACGGCCGTCATCCGCCTTTTGAACAAGCAGGCCACCGCACTGGATATGAAGCTCTTAGGCATGCGGACGCACGTCCTTTCCCAGGTCGAAGCGGCCATGCAGAGGACTCGCGGCATGATCATTACGACCGGGCCGACCGGGTCGGGAAAAACGACAACGCTTTACAGCATGCTCAAGTCGATCAACAAGCCGGATATCAAAATCATTACGGTCGAAGATCCGATCGAATACCAGATGGACGGCATCATCCAGACCCAGATCAGCTCCGACGAGGGCTATACCTTTGCAGCCGCACTGCGTTCACTCCTGCGGCAGAATCCGAACATTATCATGATCGGCGAGATCCGCGACGAGGAGACTGCGAAGATTGCCGTCGAATCTTCGCTGACCGGCCATCTCGTTTTTTCGACTGTCCATGCCAACACGGCAGCCGGAGCGATCGCCCGTTTAGCGGGCCTCGGCGTCGAACGCCAGCTTTTGGCAAGTTCACTCGAATGCTCTATCGGCCAGCGCCTGGTCCGGACGCTCTGCCCGGATTGCAAGCAGGAAGCGAAGGTCCAAGCTGCGATCATGAAAAAGATCGAAATGTCCATCGAAGCCTTGAAAGGCAATCCGCACGTCAAAACTCCAGACAAGCTTATATTTTACACGAGCAAGGGGTGCGCGAAATGCGGACAACTCGGCTACCGGGGCCGGATCGGCCTGTTCGAAGTCATCGCCATGGATGAAGATATGCAGAAAATCATCCAAGCGCCGAACGTTACCGACGGAGAGATAGAGAAGGGGGCCGCACGAGCCGGGACGATCTTTATGCTGCAGGACGGCATACTGAAGGCGCTCTCAGGCGATACGTCGGTCGAGGAGGTATTCAGGGTAGCGGGATGATATTCATGAAGCAGGAATTATGAATTAGTAATTAAGAATAATGTATAAAATTCCAGAAAAAAGCTCATTAGCACTTAATTCCTGATTCCTAATTCTTAAATCTATCCAAAGATGCTGAACAAAGAATTTATCCAGGAGCTCAAGAAGTCGTATGACGGCAATACCGGCGAGCGCAGGCAGATCATCAGCCGTTCGAATAACGTCCTGCATGATGCGAAGCGCATCATTTTCTCCCTGCATCGTTCCGATATGGACAGGGCGACAGAGTTGCTAGCGGCCGTCGAAGAAACGCTTCGCGGCCTCGAAGATCAGTTCGGCTATGAGCGATTGATCCAGGAGGGAGCATATAATGCGGCGGTCGAGGAGTACGCGGAAGCGAAATTCTTCTATCTGCTTGAGAAGAGCGAGAAGATCGGCGAATTCGAGAAGATAAAGGTAGGGCTGGACGGCTATCTCGGCGGGCTTTGCGACCTGACCGGAGAACTCGTGCGCAAGGCCGTCAATCTCGCCGCCAAAGGGGAGCGGAGCGAGGTCGGCAAGACGAAACAGTTGATCGAAGATATCATGGCCGAGCTGGTCGAGTTCGACATGACCGGGTATCTGCGGACGAAATACGACCAGGCACGCGGCAATCTGCGCAAGATCGAACAGGTCTGGTATGAGATTAACTTGAGGAAGTGAGGTTGAGCATTATGCAGCAGGCAACAAGTATCAAGGGGGAGCCGCGGAATCTACAAAGTGAATATACGCAACCGGGATATCGACAAATTAAATTAATATAATTTTGCGTATGTCTATCGATAACTCTGGACGCGCAGCTGGCAACGCTCCGGTGGGGCGTGGTGCGCCCGGCGGCAAAAAGAAATCTTTGATCCCGGCGGCAGTCGTGCTGGTCGCCATGCTCGGCGCGTTCGTTTACCTGACTTTTTTCAAACCTGAACAAGGGAGTATCGTGAATGAGCAAGCAGGGCGGGAAGAGCCGGCAGGCGAGATCTCCGGTTCCGAAGGCAGGACGCTCTTTTCATTCGACCTGGCTGAACCGGTGTTTGCCGAATTCGCTGAAACCGGCGATACCGTAACGCCAAAAATCCCGACCGGCCTTCCGGAATTGAGCGAACTCGCGAATCTTAAGAGTTTCAAGGAAAAGGCAGGCATCGAATTCACCCAGGAGCAGCTCGAAGCCCTGGCTGGACAGGGCTTCTTCCTCGCCGATAACAGCCTGGTCGGCGATCAGGAATCCGGCCTGGACGATTTCCATGACAGTTATACGGCGATCATGGGGAATGCTAACGAACATTACCGCGAGCCGCAGAATACGGTCTTCATCACGAGCGACTACGCCCTGCATCTTTATCATATCCTAGTGGACCGCGGATTCCAACGCATCGAGGAAACGAAATTCCAGCCCATGGTCAGGACGATCGCCAGGGCGATGTTTCTTGATTCGCTCGCCGGCTACGGCTCGTCTACTGATCCAAAGCTGAAAGAGAGCTACGGACGGCTTGCCGTCTTCCAGCTGGTCCCGCTCGTCGTGCTTGATGCCGGCAGTGCTGCGGGAGGCCCGGATCTTGACCCGGCAGATTATAGGACGTATGCCGAGTATCTAAAAGCCATGGAGGATCAGGAAATCAAAGACAGTAAAAACAAGTTCGTCTTCGAGCTTAAGGACCGCAATTACGAGGGGCATGCGATACCGGACGAGATCCATGCTCTCGCCAATGAAGAGCTGAAGCTGATCGGCGAGGCAAAATCCATTGCGCCTTCCCCGCTCTTCTCCCCGTTGCGCCCAGAGTTCAAGAATGATTACTCCCAATTCGTACCGCGTTCGCATTATACTAAAAACGCTGTTCTCAAGAGCTATTTTATCGCCATGATGTGGTATGGGAGGATGGGTTTTCCGCTTAATAGCCGTGAGTCGACCAGGGATGCGTTGATCCTGGCCGGCCAGTTGAGCAGCGTCGAATCAGACGGCATCAAGGCTGGCGATCTCTGGTCCGACCTCGCGGCCGTGATCGGCTTCTTCGTCGGCGAAAACGACGACTTGACCCCTGCGCAGTATGCGTCTTTGGCGAAGGTCGTTTTCGCTCCAGCCGCGACCGATAAGAACCTGGCCGACGATGCGATGCTGGATAGTTTTATCGCCCGGGCGAAAAAAGAATTGCCTAAGCCAAAGATACTATCCGAAGCCATATCGATGCAGAATGTCGACGAGAAGACCAAGGAGGAATTGCTCTCCGATACAATGCAGCTGCGGTTCATGGGCCAGCGTTTTACGCCCGACGCGTATATTCTCAACCGGCTGACGCAGGGCGACGAGAGCCCGGATCCGGAAACCGGCCAGAAACTGCCGACCATGCCGACCGCCCTGATGCCCTTGTCCGTCATCGCTCCGGACAACCAGCTCGTGAAATCCTACCTTGACGGGTGGGTGAATGATCCGGCGCGCATCGCTGAACAAGGCCGCGAGTCAGACAAGATCATCGCAAAGCGGTATGGAGAATTGGTCCGAGAATTCGGCCAGTATCCCGACAGTGTATGGACCAGCAATATCTACTGGGGCTGGCTCGATGTTTACCGCCCGCTGTTGTCCGCATACGGCCAAGGTTATCCCGCCTTCATGCAGGGCGAAGCCTGGCAGAAGAAGAATCTCGGTACTGTGCTCGGCTCGTATACAGAACTCAAGCATGATACGCTGCTTTACGCCAAACAATCATACGCCGAGCTGGGCGGAGGAGGAGAGAACCCTCCGCTGCCTCCGGTAGTCAAGGGTTATGTCGAACCGGACCTGGCCTTCTGGAACAAAATCCTGGCACTCGCTAAAAAAACGAAAAAAGGCCTTGAAGAGCGCGGCGCCCTGCCTGACCAGTTCGAAGAAAGATACGAGGTTTTTATCAATGCCTGTGAATTTCTTAAGAAGATAGTCCGCGCCGAGCTTCAAAACGAGAAGATTAAGGATGAAGATTTTGAGAAACTGCGGGTTATCAATTCGTCGCTAGCCATAATAGTAAGTCCGCTTAACGGCCAAGAGCTCGCGGAAAAGGACCGCCGCGCCGGCATCATTGCCGACATCCATACCGATGCGGTAAAAATGAAAATTTTATATGAAGCAACCGGTAAACCCTACGTCGTCTATGCTGTCGTAAAAGACGTTAACGGCGCCAGGCTGACCAGGGGGCTTTCCTATAGCCATTACGAGTTCACCAAGAAGATCGATGGACGACTGACCGACGAGGATTGGCAAGCGCGCGTTTATGAGGGTAAAGGTTCGCTGCCGGCCGGAGATATTTGGAGCAAAGAAATCATCAGATAATAGCTTGAGCTTCCGCCCAAGCCCGGACGGCCTATGCTTTCAGGAGGGATGCCTAAACTTAAGCAGGCCAAACCGGCCTTCAAAACTTGCATTATAAGCCTGTTCGCCGCAGGCTTATTTGCTGTCTTGCTGGGCGAGGGCATCCTGGCGATCATCGGGGCGTCAGATCCAAAGCCGGATGCCCGGCATACAAGACAAGCAAGACACCTAAGGGCCGCTCCCGCAGATATCAAATTCTATCAGGATGCGCTGGCCTTTGCCAAAGACGATCCGTCAGACACCGCGACTTCGGCTAAGGCGCTCATCGTTCCGCATCATCTTCTAGCGGCTGACATCTTGGCTCGCGCCTATTTTGCCGTTTCCGGCAAAAGCTACAAGCTGGTCGTTCTGATCGGGCCGGATCATTTCGACCGAGGGCGCTCAATGATTTCGACTGGAATCAAGGACTGGACTACCCCGTTCGGCCAGCTTGCCACGGACAAGCAATTGGTCCGAGAATTCGTGAGCGAACTGGCCGACATCAGAGTTGATGACGGATTGCTTGCCGGCGAACATTCAATTAACAGCCAAGCCGCCTTTATCCGGCATTATTATCCGGAGGCAAACATTGCAGTGTTCACTTTCCGTTCCGGGCTGGAAGAGGCATCCGTGTCCCGTTTCGCCGAGAAACTGGCAGGAGTTCTCAAGAATAAGGACGCACTCGTGATCGCAAGCATTGATTTTTCGCACGGCAAACCGTCGGAAGCCGCGCGCATCGAGGATGCGAAGAGCATCAAGGCGATCCGCGATCTCGATTATCCCGCGATGGCCGGCATCGACGTCGATTCCAAGCCAGCGCTCAAGATCGTCTCAAGGTTCGCCGAACTGGCCGGAGCCGGCAGCTTCCAATTGCTCGAGAACACGAATTCAGCAGAGCTTTCCGGAGAAAGCCGGCTTAGGGAAGTAACCAGCTATGTTACCGGCTATTTTAAAGCCGGTCCTGCGGAAATTCCTGATGCCAACCGGCAGGCGGATAAAGGCCTTAAGCTGTTGTTTTTCGGCGACCTGATGCTTGATCGGCATGTCGGGGAAAGGGTCGAGAAGAACGGTATCGGCTGGCTGTTCGACCGCATCGCTTCAGGAACGGAGATTTCCGGAGCTTTTGATTTAAAGAGCGCCAATCTCGAAGGCGCCGTTACGGATAATGGCTCGCACTATGCTCCGAGCAATGCTTATGATTTCGCGTTCAGCCCGGAGCTCGTATCGCGCTTGAAAGATTATGGTTTCAACCATTTCAATATCGCCAACAACCATCTCGCAGACCAGGGTGAGCGCGGCATCCGTGAAACCGAAGCTAACCTTAAGCGTCTGGGGTTCGGTTATACCGGCTGTGCTGACGGCCGCATCGGCCCCTGCAGTTCGGCTGTGGTCGAGGCCGGCGGAAAAAAGATCGCCGTCGCCGGTTTCAGCATGGTCTATTCGAGGCTGGGAGGCGGACAAGACGCTGACGGCTGTTCGATAACCCCGGCGGATATAATCAAACGGCTCGCCAGCTCATCCGACCTGGTCATCGCCCAGGTCCATTGGGGCGTAGAATATGCGCATTTGCATGACCGCGCGCAGGAGCAGTTCGCCCATGAACTGGTTGATGCCGGGGCTGATGCCGTAATCGGCCATCATCCCCATGTTGTCCAGGGGGTAGAGGTCTATAAAGGCGCGCCGATATTCTATTCGCTCGGTAACTTTATTTTCGACCAGTATTTCTCCCGCGATACGCAAACCGGGCTTGCTCTGTCAATCGAGACCGCCGGCGATTTTCTGGAAATCCGCATTATCCCTATCAAAAGCATCGCGGGGCGGCCGGAGATCATGAATATGCCCGCCGGCAGGGAATTGCTCGAAAAATTAGCAGGATGGTCTGCGGGGGACGCGAAATTCAAAAAAGAGATCAGCGGTGGGCGCTTCGTCCTGCGCGCCGATAATCGATTAAAATCCGGTTTGGATTGAGCGGCATATAATGTTATAATAAGGGCGCGGAAAGCGGAGAAGAGCCGCAGTTAAATTTTTATTATTTTAGCAATATGGGATTCTTTGGCTTGTTCGGCCAGAAGCAAGCGACGCTCGTTGAGAAGTTGGACGCATTAGCTGTCATGATCGGTTATATTATCGGGGTCGGCATGTTCGGCCTGCCGTATCTTACTTCGAAGTCCGGCTTGATTCCCTTCTTTATTCTCCTGACGCTGATCGGTACCGTGCAATATTTCCTGCACCTCATGTATGCAAACCTGATCGTCGATAACGGAGGCAATCACCGCCTGCCCGGCTATGCAGACATCTATCTCGGCAGGAGAGCGAAAATCTTCACCTTCATCGCGCAAGTTATCGGCAATTACGGGGCTTTGTTAGCCTATACCATTCTGACTGGAGTATTCATGCACCAATTGCTTGGTCCGATATTGGGAGGCAGTGAATTCGTCTACGGCACGGTAATATTCGCCGCTGAAGCTGTTGTCGTATTATTCGGCGTCCGCTGGATAGGGCGATCGGAACTCATAATGTCGGCCCTGATGCTCGGCGTAGTCCTTATGATAACTCTGAAATCATTCGGGAAAGCCAGTATTACTAGCTATACGGCAATCGACTGGAAGAACGTCCTCCTGCCTTACGGCGCTATGCTGTTTGCTGTCGACGGGCTGGGATCGATACCGATCGTCGCCGCGATCCTGCGCCGCGACAAGACATCGGTAAAATCCGTTATCCGCTGGGGCACTTTCATTCCGGTTGCTGTTACCGCGGCTTTTACCCTGGCGGTCGTCGGAGTCACGGGATCGGGTACGACGCCGGATGCGCTAAGCGGACTCTCGCTGGCCCTGAAGAACGGCGTGATTACGCTTTCGCTCATCTTCGGAATCCTTTGCATGATCACTTCCTTTCTCGGCGTTGCGGAATCGGTCAAGGAGACGATGCATTGCGATTTCAGGATCTCGAAATCGGTCGCCTGGATGCTGGCTATGTCAGTGCCTTATATGCTGTTTCTGGCCGGCATGCAGAATTTCATCAAGGTGATCAGCTTTGCCGGAGCGGTCGCCGGCGGCATTTCCGCCATCATCCTGATATTGATCTTCTTCGAGATGAAGCGGGCCAGCCGCAATCTTTCGTTGTTCAAACATAAGCCCGCGAACGTCTTGCTCTGGGCTCTAGCAGCCATGTTCGCTGCCGGAATCATCTACGAGATTTATTTCTTTTTATAATAAGAGCCTTATTTAATTTTGTGGGGTTGGATTATGAAACTGGCCGTAATATCGGATATTCACGACAATGAGGCTAATCTTAAGAAATTCTTTGATTGGTGCCGCCAGGCAGGCGCCGGCGGGATCGTTTGTTGCGGAGACGTGACGAACGCGCGGACGTTGGATTTGCTGTCATCAGGTTTTAAGGGATTAATCCACCTGGTCCGCGGCAATGCCGACAGCTTCACGGACGCAGATGCGGCCAGCCGACCGAACATCCGTTTTTACGGCCGTAGCGGACGGTTCGAGTGCGGCGGCCGGAGAATCGGATTCTGCCATGAGCCCTTTTTAGTGCCGGATATCAGAAAGGGCGATCCTTGCGACCTGATCTTCTACGGCCACACGCATAAGCCTTGGGTCGATGAGCTTGGAGGCAGTATAATCGCTAATCCCGGCACGCTGGCCGGGATGTTCATTGAAGCGACCTTTGCCGTCTGCGATACTGCGGACGGCAGCTTGTCGCTTAAGATTCTTAATGATATTCTTGGGTAAAATATGCAGGATTTTCTCGCAACTGCTTCAAAAGCGGCTCGCAAAGCCGGAAAACTGCTCGCGCAAGAATTCGAGAGTTTCAAGCGCACAGACGCGCGCTTGAAGGGCAAGCACGAGATCGTCACGCGCGCCGACCTGGTCTCTGAAGAGACCATCATCAGGGAGATAAAAAGCAATTACCCGTCGCATTCCGTCCTTTCCGAAGAATCCGGCCGGTCGCGGGGGCATTCTGAATTCCTCTGGATCGTTGATCCGCTCGACGGCACGACGAACTTCTCGATGCACAATCCGCTTTGGGCCGTTTCGATCGGCCTAGCGCGCCTGGCAGCAGGTGCGGCCAGCCAGGCCGAGTATGAGCTGATTGCCGGAGTCGTTTATGCGCCATATATGGATGAGCTGTTTTATGCGAGGAAAGGAGCAGGCGCGGAGCTTAATGGGAGGCGGCTGGCTGTCGCGAAATTAGGCGGGGCCAGGACGCTCAATACTTTTTGCCATGGCTCAAAGGAGCAGGACATCAAGCGCGCTGTCAAGTATTATGCCAGGCAGAAGACCAGAGGGCTTGACTGCCGCCAGCTGGGCAGCGCCTCTTTGGAGCTAGCGTTCGTCGCGGCTGGACGCGTCGATTCGATCTATATTCCGGGCGCCAATGCCTGGGACGTCGCGGCCGGAGTACTCCTGGTTAAGGAAGCCGGCGGCCGGGTAACCGATGAAAACGGTCGCCCGTGGCATCTTCTTTCGCGCGACATGGTCGCGTCCAACGGCGCAATCCACGGCGAGCTGATTAAAGCTATTAAAAATCTGTAATGTCCGAGGGGCTGAGTATGAGCGCGTCAGGCCAAAAATCAAAAATCAAAGGCCGGAAGGCAGGAATAAGCGCATTAGCTGCAACCTATGCCATGCTAGCCATGATGATTTGCGGCTGTACTACCGGGAAAAACGCCATAACTGGAAAACATATGAAACAGGATAAAATTCGCAGCGCGTCGGTTGCCGGACAATTCTATCCGGCGGGCAGGGAGGCGCTTGCGGAGCAGGTGAATAAGCTGTTAGGGGGTGATGGTGAAATCAAGCGCGTCGCAGGCCTGGAAGCCAAAGCGCTGATGGTTCCGCATGCAGGTTATGCCTACAGCGGACAGGTCGCAGCGTACGCCTACCAGGCGCTTGCCGGACGCAAGATCGGGACCGTGGTCCTCTTGTGCAATTCACATACAGCTAGATTTTCTGGCGCAGCGGTCGACGATTCTGATGCCTGGGAAACGCCGCTCGGGACGGTCGAGATCGACCAGGTGCTCGCCAACCGGCTTCTGGAGGCGACGGATGAGCTGAAATACGATTCAAAAGCCCATTCTTCCGACCACACCCTCGAAGTCCAGCTCCCCTTCCTGCAGGTTGTGCTCGGGGAAGGCTTCAGGATCGTTCCGATCCTGTTCGGCAATGCGGGCGGCGATGCCTACAGTGAGGTTGCCCGCGCGATTGCCGAAAATATCGGCGAGAATGACTTAATCGTTGCCTCTTCTGACATGTCTCATTACCCGAACTACGCTGATGCGCGCAGGATCGACGCAGGAACGCTCGAGACGATCGCGTCGGGCAGTCCGGAAGACCTGCAATCAACTGTCGAAGCGGCCGAAGCAGCCGGGATCGAAGGCGAAGTCACCGCCCTTTGCGGGATCGAAGGCGTCAAGGCCATGGTCGCGGTTGCAGACCGGCTCGGCTGGAGCGAGCGGCGCGTTTTGCATTACGCGAACAGCGGCGATATCGTCCACGGAGACCGCGAAAGGGTTGTGGGGTACGGAGCAATTATCGTCGGAAAAAACGAAGATCAAAAATCAAAGATCGAGAAACAAGATAGCCAAGGAGATGATTATCGAAATAACGGGTTGAGCGAGGCGCAGAAACGCATATTGATGCAAATCGCGCGGGATTCTGTCGCCGGGTTCGTCAAGCACGGTAAGGCGCCGGAGTTCACGATCGGCGATCCGCGGCTCAACGAACGCCAGGGGGCCTTCGTGACCCTGAAGGCGGGCGGGAAGCTGCGCGGTTGCATCGGGCAGATCGTCCCGGGGGAAGAGCCGCTCTGGCAGGTGGTGCGCGATATGGCGGTTGCAGCCGCGAGCGAAGATCAGCGCTTTAGCCCGATACGCGAGAGCGAGCTCTCCGGCCTTGGATACGAGGTCAGCGTTCTGTCGGTCCCGGCAAGGATAACCAACTATAAGGAAATCGAGCTCGGCCGGCACGGCGTGATCGTCAGGAAAGGCAGCCGTTCGGGGGTGTTCCTGCCCCAGGTCGCCGAAGAAACCGGCTGGTCGAAGGAAAAATTCATGGAAGAGCTCTGCTCGCAGAAGGCCGGCTTAGCAGATAACGCTTACAAGGATGACCCAGGTGTCGAACTCCTGGTCTTTACGGCAGATGTTTTTTAAAATGTATTTCGCGTTCGCTTCATCAAGAGCGTATAGCTAGAATTTTAGCTAATATAGCATAAGATTTGCATTCAATATCTTGGCGGAAGGGTAAAAGGAATGAATGTTCTTGACATATTTTATAAATATGTTATAATATTTTGTTACCGTGAAAATCCGGCTTTCGGTCTTGATTTTCAGGGTTAACAGCTTTAAAATAAAAAAAGAAAATTCCAAGGGAGCGGCGGCGGATTAATAAAATGATAAAAATTCCATTAAGCCGCTCCGCACCTTTGGAATCTTGGCAGGTCGTGGCGCGCCTTTCTGCGTTCTCGGATTTTCAAGTAAAGGGTGCGCTAATCTGTAATATGAACTTTTAAAAATTAAGGAAGGGAGGTGATGAGCCTATGGAAGGCGGCAAGGCACGGGCTGGACAAGCCTGGAATGCCGGCTGCCGGTGAAAAAAGATCCTGGCAGGGTGCAATTCTGCACCCGAGCCGTTCTTCGAACTTTTTTCGCCGCGAGCTACCCGCGCGCCTGACGACAGGCACCCGCATTGGGCTCCGGCAGAAAGGAGTGCGCATGACCCAGAACAAACCCTGGCTAGCTGGATTCGGCTGACCGGGGAATGGACCGGAAACCATGGCAAGCAAGGCAGGCGGCTCTAGAAGGCTGCTAACGGACCCCACTGGAACACAGGGAAATCTGCCGGGGTCCTGGCATAAGGGATTTGCATCCGCCCTGGTAGCCGCGTGAATTTCGGCCCCGCGGCCCATCGAACGCGGGATGCGTCAATCCTAGGCCTCGCCAGGCCTGCCGTGCTTGCCTTCGGGGCTTAAGCAGTTATGCGGACCGGCCCAGGGACGCGCACAGGCTAATACTCGCCTCTTAAGTAAAAGGGGTTCCCGTAAAAAACGGGTAAAGAGCAAAAAGCCGTACGCTCGCCAGGTCCTGTCACGTCACAAGTGATCGGACCATCGCCAGTCGCCTGCTTAAGCCAAGGCCCCGCCCCATGCGGATATTTCATCCGTTAATCCATCTTACCGCACGGGGCGGACTAAAACCCATCAACCTCCTTTCTTCGGGAAGTGGACAGCTCATACTGCACGAGCGCGTACTTCGGGTATGTTTCCGCTTCACTTCGACCTCATCCGCTTCCCGGAACAGTAAACTTGCCCTCGAAAGGCAGATAGAGCGTTGCCCTGCATCCCGCAAGGCGAGCAACATTGCCTAAGAGGGCAAGCCGAGAGCCGGGAGGAGTGCATCCTCTCCTAACAGGCGCGCCGGCCCATAACCGGTAAAAACGCCACATAGCCTGTCAGGGGAAGAGCTTAACCTCCCTCGCTCTCACCCACAAAAGCCCCCTGGATTTTCCATGGGGTTTTGTCGTTCGGATCGTCGGTTATGCTGTTGACATGAAAGAGATTTATAAGTATGATTTAGAATCGTCCAAACCTTGGATCCAAGTAAAAACGAAAAAGCAGGAGGAAGGAATGGAAAAAATGGAAATAGCGGTCATTATCAACAGTAATGATGCAGTCGCGGCATATTATGCCAGGCACGTATCATCCAGCCTCAAAGGCTGGCGGGTCGAATGCTTCAAGGCCGGCAGGCCTGCCCTAAGACACATCGGCATCAAGCGGCTGATTCCGCAACTGGCTGTCGTCAGCGTGCCATACGGGGAACTGCAGGAAGCAATCGGGTTTTTCAAGGAAATGAATATAAGATTTCCCGGTATCGTGATCTTTGCCACGCTCGTGGACGCGACCGACCAGCACCGCTTAGCCGTCCAACAGGCTGGCGCAAGGCTTATTGAAGAACTGGACGATTACCTAAGGGAGCTTCGATCCCGGGCTGCCTGAAATTCGTCCCGACGTCAACAGTATATTACTGTTGACTTTTTTTATTAAATCAGTATAATATTGATACCGCATAAACAGGGCGGTTTTATGTTTAGAAAACGGCGTACAAGGAGAATAACTTCTGAAATCGGGCATCATTTCATTATCACATAAGCTAAGTCATCTATTTGACGGACCAAACATATGGCAACAAAATTCGCAGTAATCAAGACTGGAGGAAAACAATACAAGGTCGAGGAAGGCAGGAGCTACAAATTCGAAAAGTTGGACGCCGAAAACGGCAGCAAGGTCAGCTTCGACACTCTGCTAGTCGCGACTAGCGACGGTGAGCAGGTCGAGATCGGCCGCCCGTCGCTCGGCGAGAAAGTCGAAGGCGTTGCTCTCGGGAACGGCAAAGCGAAAAAAGTAACTGTTGTCAAATACAAGAACAAGACCCGATACCTGCGGACCAAAGGCCATCGCCAGCCGTTTTCACAGATCAAGATCACGAAGATTGCGGCTTAAAAGACTAACAGACAAGAAAACATCCCTTCTTAAGAAGGGATGTTTTCTTGTATTTCGCTCCTGTTTCTTACCGAATTCTCGAGCGTAATTTCATCGGCGTATTCGATATCGGCTCCCGCCGGCAATCCCCTCGCGAGCCTTGTCAGCCTGACTCCCGGGAAGCCGCGCTCGCGGACTGCCTTCGTTAAGTATAATACGGTCGTTTCGCCTTCGATCGTCGGATTCAGCGCGAGCAGGATTTCGCGTATGCCGCCCGTCCGGAGCCTGTCGAGGAGCTTATTGATATTGAGCTGTTCCGGCCGTTTGCCGCTGATCAGGTCGATTTCCCCCCCGAGTACATGGTAGAGCCCGTTGTAACTGCCTGATGATTCGATCGACCGCAGATCCCGGGAATCGGCTACGACGCATAAAAGGCCGCGGTCGCGCTTCTGTTCGGAACAGATTCCGCAGGGGTCTTTCTCTGCGGTTGTGCCGCATACCGAACAGGTCTTGGTGCCCCGCTTCAGTTCTCTGAGTGCCGCGGCAAAGGCGTCAAGCTCGGCGTCGCCGTATTCCAACAGATGGAATGCCATGCGTTCGGCCGTCTTTTGGCCGATCGAAGGGAGCTTGATCAGTTGTTCGATCAGTTTTTGGATCGATCCAGGGTAATTCATAATGGATTAAGACCCGAAACCCGGAAGTCCTCCCATTTCCTGCATCTTGCGTGCCATGATCTTCTGCGTCTTCTTGATCGCATCGTTGAAAATATCCTTAAGGGAGTTTTCCAGGGTGCGCGCTCCGATCTCGCCGGGGATCGACAATGCGGTCACTTCCAGGTTTCCGTTGAGCGTCAATTTTATCCCGCTCCGCTCAACCGTAACGCTTTCTTGCGCGAGCGCGCTCTGCAAAGTTTTGGCCTGGTCCCGCAGGTCCTTGTACTGTTTTAGCTTGTTGAACATGGATTCTTCGGTATTTGGTATCCTGCATTTAGTATT
>CAYTAV010000017.1:0-20674 GCA_964435875.1 uncultured Gammaproteobacteria bacterium | reverse complement strand
GTTTTAGCTTGTTGAACATGGATTCTTCGGTATTTGGTATCCTGCATTTAGTATTGGTGTTTGAACCCCCCTAAATACTAAACACTGCATACTCAATACGTTTGATATTAGTAATATGAAAGATGAAAAATTGATATGCTTCACTTTCGGGAATGATTCACGCCCCATGCCTCATCCTATCGAGGTTTTTGAAGCTCACGGTCTCTTCATCGAAGAACAGATCGACCTTGCCGGTCGGGCCGTTGCGGTGCTTGGCGATATGGATTTCCGCCAGATGCCGCTCGTTGTCGCTGATATCCTCGAGCCGGTAGTTGCGATCTGACGCTTTCCGGTAGATGAACATCACGATATCGGCGTCCTGTTCGATCGATCCGGATTCGCGCAGGTGCGAGAGCTTCGGGATTGCCGGCTTCGATTGTTCGACGACGCGCGATAGCTGGGAAAGCGCGATTACGGGGATGTTCAGTTCGCGGGCGATGCCTTTGAGGCCGCGGGTGATCTCAGAAACTTCCTGTACTCGGTTATCGCCGTATTTTCCCCGGCCTTCCATCAGCTGGAGATAGTCGATGATCAGGAGTCCGAGACCTTTTTCCATCTGCAGGCGGCGCGCCTTCGTCCTTATCTCCATGACGCTGCAGTTCGGGGAATCGTCGATGAATATCGGCGATTCGGAAAGCTGGCCCATGGCGTCGCCGATGCGCGTGAAATCGTCGAATTCGCCCTGGTCGGAGAGCTTGCCGGTGCGCATCTTCCAGAGGCTGACTCCCGCCTGCGCACAGAGCATGCGGTCCACCAACTGCTCCTTGCTCATCTCGAGCGAGAAGATGCCGATCGGCGTCTTAGATCTGACGGCGCAGAGCCGGGCGATATCCAGGGCGAACGATGTTTTGCCGACCGAAGGGCGGGCAGCCAGGATAATCAGGTCGGATTTCTGCAGGCCCGCCAGCAGTCCGTCAAGCTCAAGAAAACCGGTCGGGATGCCGCGCAGCTTTCCGCTCTGCTTATGCAGTTCATCGATGCGGTCGAACGCCTCCGACAGGAGATTGTCGATCGGAACAAAGACGTTCTTCATGTATTTCTGCGAGACCGTAAAGAGCTTCTGTTCGGCGGAGTCGAGCAGGAGTTCAAGATCTTCCTCTTCCTTGTAGCCCATCTCGTGGATTTCGGAGGCGGCGGCCAGGAGGCGCCGCAAGGTTGCTTTCCTCTGGATGATCGCGGCGTAATGTCCGACGTTGGAAGCTGTCGCGACAAAATTCGACAGCTGGGCAAGGTAAGTCCGCCCCCCGATCCGCTCCAGGATATTCTTCTCTTCGAGGCGGTTGGCCATGCTCAAAATATCGATCGGTTCCCTGCGCTGGAAAAGCTCGCGCATGGTCGAGAAGATCAGGCCGTGCGCTTCGCGGTAAAAATCCGCTTCGGTCAGCGAATCCGCTACCTTGATGATCGCATCTTTGTCGAGGAGCAGGCACCCGAGAAGGGACTGCTCTGCTTCCAGGTTCTGCGGAGGTAATTTTTCTATTTTTGAGTTTGTTTCCGGCATGGGGCGGGCGAGCTCGTTTTAAGACAAGTAATATAATGTTAGCCCGCTCGAGTTGATTTTGCAAGGCGGATGTTTTTAGGGAAAAATTAGGCAAACAGAAGCTTTGTCAACAATGTATCCACGCGAATATTGCCAGAGAGCGAAAGATGTGTTATATATAATAAAAATGCGACCCATTCTATCCTGATTCGCATTTTTTATTGGTTTGGTTTGGCGCGCCCTTAGCTCAGCTGGTAGAGCAGCAGCCTTTTAAGCTGATGGTCACAGGTTCGAATCCTGTAGGGCGTACGGATTTTTCCTCCATCCTGATCCGAATAAAAGAGACCCGCCTAAAACGGCGGATTTAAGCTGATGGTTCCCGCCTGGCGGCGGGAGTTCGAATCCTGTAGGGCGTACGGACTTTTCCTCCACCCTGGTCCGAATAAAAGAGATCCGCCTTTAACGGCGGATTTAAGCTGATGGTTCCCGCCTGGAGGCGGGAGTTAGAATCCTGTAGGGTGTCAGTCGTAAAGAGCCTTTTTGCATGTATACGCAAGGGCTTTTATTATTGTTCGATAAGTGCTAATATTAAAATATATTATTAAATAATTGTTATGAATCAATTAGTGATATATTACTCCCGCACGGGGACGACAAAAATCGTAGCAGAGAAGGTCGCCGGAATGATTAATGCGGATATCGAAGAGATAATCGATAAGAAAAGCAGGGCCGGCGTATTGGGGTATTTGTCCGGCGGCAAGGATGCCGCGCAAAAAAAGCTTACTGATATCGAGCCGCTGAAGAAAGATCCAACTGCATACGAACTTGTCGTAGTCGGCACGCCGGTCTGGGTCGGGACAATGGCTCCGGCGATCAGGACGATCTTAAGCGACTGTAAGGGCAAATTTAAGAAGCTCGCATTCTTTACGACCCAGGGTGGCGCAAATCTGCAAAGGGTTTTCGCGGATATGGAGGCGTTGTCCGGCATCCAACCCGAGGCGATCCTGATGCTTGAGACCAAAGAAGTCAAGGCGAGCCAATACGAGGGCAAGATCAGAGATTTCGTTAATAATCTAAGTTAACAATATGTTCTGGAGCCATGAGCACGAAGAGCGCAGAAGGCGAATTTTAATCAATGTTTCCAGGGCTTATTTCGCAATCCTGATCGTCTTCGAGCTTCTCAATGTCCTGAAAATCATCAGGCTTAACCTGCAGTATACCTGGCTCGGCCTTTTAATTACCGCAATTTTCGTCTTTTCGCTCATCGAATATATCAACCGCAAATACAGGGAAATGAAAGGGCGCGATATGCACTGGACGATCTGGGCCGTTGCCGCGGCTAGCCTGTCGCTCGATGCAGCCGGCGATTTCTTTTTCCTCTACGGAAAGATCTCCTGGTGGGACCAGCTTGTGCATTATTCGATCTGCGCTTCGCTCTGCTTCTTCCTGTATGCGATCATCAACGCTTTCTGGATCGACAGCTTCCGCTACAGCCTGCTTTTCAAGTCCGGCCGCGTCAAGCTCTCGCTCCTGCTCGCAGCGACTTCGACCATGACATTAGCCGCGCTTTATGAGATCGAGGAATATTCGGAAGACATGCTTTTCGATACGAACCGCCTCGGCGACGGTTATGACACAGCGAACGACCTCTTCGTTGGCCTTCTCGGCGTACTGACAACATCCTTGCTGATCTATCTTTATTTCAGGTCTACCAGGAAGCGGGAGATTATTGAATAGTACAAACCAAAGAAATTTTTGACCCCTTGGATTAAGGGGTTTTTATATTTGTATATGATTTGACAAATCTGCAAAAATTAGTTAAAAAATAGGTATAGAGATAAGTATGTATATCATCGACGGCAACAACTTGGCCGGGAAATTAGGGCTTCTCGCTAGCCGAGACATCTCAAAAGAAGTCACGCGATTGCTTGATCAATATTTTAAGGATAAGGCAAGCAGGGTAATAGCAGTTTTCGACGGCTATAGCGGCGGCAGGGAAACCAGCCGAATCCGCACCGAATACGCTACAGATATGGCAAGTTGGCGGGAAAGCGCCGACGAAAAGATCATCTCAATCATCAGGAGGGCTAAGAAAGGAGAGTCGTTCATTGTCGTGACAGATGATCGCGGATTGCAGGCAGCTGCGCTCGAAGAAGCGAAGAACGGTGGCAAGCATGTCAGTATCATTCGTTCTACGGAATTCGCTGAGAGGCTGTCGGCGAGGGAGGCGGATTTTGAGCGGGACAGCTTAGAAAAAGAGATCGGCGGCGAGGCGCGCCGCAGGCTCGATCAAGAGCTATTGGAGAAATGGAGTTTTAAAAAGTAATAAGCAGAAAGTCAAAAGGATAAAAGAGATTTAGTTTGTTTTTAATAAAGAAATGGGGATACTCGCAGTCAACAAGAGGGCGAATTTCGATTATGAGATCAGCGATACTTATGAAGCGGGCCTGGTCCTGTTCGGACACGAGGTCAAATCGGTAAAGACGGGGCATTGCAGCCTCAAAGGATCATTCGTAACCGCGCGAACTGGCGGCCAAGGAGCAAGCGAATTCTACCTGACGAACGCGCATATCCCGCTCTATCCGTTCGCCGGCCGGCTCGAAGGTTACGATCCGACCCGCCCGCGTAAATTATTGATCAGGAAGAAAGAGATCTCGCATTTGGTCGGCAAGCGGCAGGAGCAAGGTTTGACACTCGTCCCGCTAAAAATATATACTAAACGCGGGCTCTTAAAGCTCGAATTCGGAGTCGGGCGCGGCAGGAAGAAGGCGGACAAGCGCGAATTGATCAAGAAGCGCGACGTAGAGAGGGAGATTAGAGCCAGCTTCAAGGTAACCAGTTATAAGTAAGAGAGGTAAACCAGGGCGGTCTTTGACAATTGAATAAATAATTGAAAATCGTAAGCCAGCCATCTAAATATTGTACGGGGATGATCGGTTTCGACGGAAATTCCTTCACGGGCATTCAGGGCGCGCATTGCAGTCGCCGCGTTAAACCGCCTGCAAAAACATAAGTGCAAATAAAATTGCCAGCAAGGTAAGGCTTGCTTTCAGCATGCCTGTCTTTGCGCCAGTCGCCGCCTAAGCGCCGCGACCATCCGGCCGACGAGTCCTCATAAGCGGGAACCGGGTGTCAAACAATGGGGATAGGCGAGGGGCAAGCCTCGAATCTCGCGCTGAATAAACAGAGGCTATAGTCCGGCTGTTTTTGCTTATTTGTCGCAGCTGGGCTGAAAATCCAAATAAGCTAATCCTGTAGCGGTGTCCGTCCGAGGCTTTCCAGACGCGGGTTCGATTCCCGCCATCTCCACCCATGGATTTTCGATGGCCCGGGTGGTGAAACTGGTAGACACAAGAGACTTAAAATCTCTCGGGAGCAATCCCTTGCGAGTTCGATTCTCGCCCCGGGCACACTGGATTTTCGATTTATGAATGGCGATTTTCGAAAGGTAATTCATAATAAGTTTTCATTGATTGAATCACAATAGGCTTGAAAAATAAAAAAAGTTTGCTACAATATCTTTATCGAATTTTATAATCATCAATCGAAAATCGCAAATCGAAAATCCCTTTGCGGGTATGGTATAGTGGCTATTACACGACCTTGCCAAGGTCGAAAGACGGGTCCGATTCCCGTTACCCGCTCAACAATCAAAAAAACGGCTAGGAAGCCGCTTTTTTGATTGTTCCCAGCCCTATCATCTGTTAAAATGAATGCAGGACGGTAAAGCATAAACGGCATCGCGGATTTTTATAGCGGAAGGATTCGATAATTGCTAATTTTTATGGCAGGCTATAAAACGCATCTATCATTTGGCGTCGGCTTGGGGATCGCCGCGGTCGCAGTTGCTTCGGGGTACGCCCTGGTGTCCGATAACCGCGCATTAGCCCTGGTTTTCGCCTGTCTGCTAATCGGTTCATTCCTTCCCGATCTTGATAGCGACGAGGGGGCTCCCTTCCGGCTGTTGATCAATATTTTTTCCTGTCTGGCCGCCGTCCTCTCTTTTACGATCCTGAAAGAAGAAGGAGTATTATCCGTTTGGAAACTGGCGCTCGTGCCGATCGCTTTTTTTCTGGTTTTCCGGTTCGCCATTGGCGGTATACTGAAAAAATTCACCCGGCACAGAGGTATCTTTCATTCTTTGCCGGCCGCCGCCCTTGCCGGATTGCTGACTTATGAGATATTGGACAGGACGATTACGGCCGGGATTATAAAGACGCTTGCGGCCCTTGGCGTCAGCCTGGGGTACGGCGGGCATTTGTTGCTCGACGAGCTTAAATCCGCGACTGCGCTAAACGGCGCATTCCTGCGCCCGAGCAGATCGCTCGGCAGCGCCTTCAAACTGACAGCCGATTCTACCTTCTCGACGATCGCTATCTACCTAATCCTGCTCTATTTTTTTTGGCAATTCTGGCCATTGGGGCTAAATCCGATAGAATGACCTGGCAGGCTAGGCATGCGGGGGTCAATTGTACGAATACTTGCAAAAAATATCATTTTATAATATAGTAATATTGATATTTTCAAAATGCTTTGATTAAGCTATTTTATTTTTTATTATCATATTTTCGTCATAATCAAGCACCTGCAAAAATATGCGCAAGACGTGGAGGCGAGCGAAGCCGAAAGAGGAGAAAAGATTCCGGGCGAACCACCAGATCAGGGTGCCGGAAGTTTTTTTGATCAATGAAGAAAATACTGCGGTCGGAGTCGTTCCGATCAGCAAGGCGCTTCAGATGGCGAGCGAGGCCGGCCTCGATCTAATCGAAGTCAATCCGACTGCCAGCCCCCCTGTTGTAAAAATCCTCGATTTCGGACAATTCAAATACGAGCAGGAAAAGAAGTCTAAAAGCAGTTCGAAATCCAAGAAAGCCGAGCAGAAAGAAATCAGGCTGACTGTGCGTATCAGCCCGCATGACCTTAATATGCGCGTCGAGCAAGGCCGTAAATTCCTCGAGAAAGGCCATCCCTTGAAGGCAGAACTCCTTTTAAAGGGGCGGGAAAGGCAACATCCGGAAAAGGGCGCCGAAGTTATGAAGAAATTCGCTGCCTTGATCGAATCTACTGAAAATATTAAAGTCGAACGCGAACAGGACTTGACAAAAAAGGGGGAAAGGTTTAGTATAATACTGGTTAGAAAGCCTATAAAACAGGATTAATTCGAACCAGGTCAGAGCCTGTTTTTTATTTAGGAAACGAAATAATATGCCGAAATTGAAGACTAATAAAGCGATTGCCAAGCGCTTCAAGATTACCGGGAAGAAGAAAGTGATCAAGCGCAAGGCTGGCCAAGATCATTTTAATGCCCGCGAGACAGGCAAGGTCAAGCGTAACAAGCGCCGCGATATTTCACTCGGCAAGAGCGATACTAAGAATATCATTGCGCGGATTCCATATTCGAAATAAACAAATAAGAAAAGATGCGGCAGGGCGGTGATGGCGCAGGAGATCCTGCAAGTTATCCTGCTAAGCCTGGTAAATAATATGCCAAGAGTCAAAAGAGGGGTAATACATGCGAAAAAGAGACGCACCCTTAGGTCGAAGACCAAAGGTTATCGCTGGGGTAGGAAGAACAAGATCAAAGCTGGAAAAGAGGCAGTTGTCAAAGCCGGTTCGCATGCATATGCCGATCGCAGGAAGAAGAAGCGTACAGCTCGCGGACTTTGGCAGATCAAGCTTAGCGCGTTCGCCAAGGCCAACGGAACTAGTTATTCGAAGATGATGCACCAGCTAAAAGAAAACGGTATCGGCCTGGATCGCAAGATACTCTCTGATTTGGCAGCTAATAATAAACAAGTGCTATTGAAGATCGCCGGTTTGGGCGATAAAAGCCAATAGCCACCCGAGTTATGAAATGGATCCAGATCGGACAAGTGATTCTCGCTATAATGCTCATGACTTCCATACTGCTTCAAAACCGCGGTGCCGGCCTTTCCGGCATTTTTGGCGGCAGCGATAATGTTTATCGGACGAAGCGCGGGGTTGAACGAACTTTATTCATAGCTACGATCATCATAGCAGTGCTCTTTTTCACAGTCTCCCTGATCGGAGTCGTGATCTAACCAGGTATCAACCGATGGCTTTTGAAAACCATCAATAATCTTATGAAGCGAGGCGCCAAACAAGGATTGCTCGGCCTGACGTCGGTTTTTAAAGCGGCTGGAAGGAGCATCAGGGCGATCATGCCTTCGCGAAAGCCGTTTAATGCCCGCAGCACGGACTTTGACAAGCGGCTCGTGTATTCATTCTCGAAAACCAGGATCCCAAGGTTCGAACAGCTAAAACATGTCGGACTATTCCTTTCGAAAAAGGAAATCTGGGCGATCCGAGCCTCTATCGCGGTCATACTGATCTCGACCTCTTACCTTTCGGTCCGTTATGCAGCCGCGCATCTTACGACCATCCCGGCTAGCGGAGGAACGTATAAGGAGGGGTTGGTCGGATCCCCGAAATTTATCAATCCATTGTATTCAGGGGCGAACGATGTCGATAACGACTTAGTGAAATTAATGTTTTCTTCTCTTTATTCGCGCGGATCCGGAGGCGAATTAGCCCCGGATCTGGCTACCGGAGAGGCGATATCCGCCGACGGAATTACATACACGTATTCGATCAGGGAGGATGCGAAATGGTCTAATGGCGATCCGTTGACGGCTGATGACATCGTTTTTACTTTCAATGCCATCAAAGACCCATCTTATCACGCTCATACTGCTAAACGATTCGCGGGAGTCACGATCGAAAAGGCGGATGACAGGACCGTCAAATTCTTGTTGAGCGAGCCTTATGCCGGCTTCCGTGAGCTTTTAACCTTCGGGATATTGCCGCAGGCGCTTTGGCAGCCGATCGATCCAGCTAATGCGATGCTATCCGACCTGAACCGGACTCCGGTCGGCAGCGGGCAGTTCGTCTTCGAATCGATGGTACGCGACAAGAAATCGGGCGGTATACGTTCGTATAGCCTTAAAAGGAACGAATCGTACTACGGCAGATTGCCGTATCTTGAAAAGATAACATTCATTTTTTATCCGAGCTACGAAGAAGCATTATCTGACCTTAATCAGAACAATGTCGACGGCATTTCATATCTTCCTCCCGAGCTGGCGGGCACGATAATGGCTCCGATCGCCTATAATTTCCACAGGCTCGAACTGCCTTTGGTGAGCGCCTTATTTTTCAATAAGGACAAGGATTCAAACCTCTCCGACAAGCAGATCAGGCAAGCGCTCGCATTTGCTACGCCCCGCGATAAGCTCGTGAAGGAAACATTAGGCGAATCATATTACCTGGCAGATGGCCCGATCATGAAAAGCAGTTTCGCTTATTCTGGCGATCAGAAGCGCTATGAATATGATAAGGCTAAGGCGCTGGAACTTTTCAAAAAATCCGGATGGGAACCTACGGTAGTCACGGATGAGATGATCAAAAAGGCGGAACAGGATGCGGCGTCGAATGACGAAAAAGCCAAGGCCGGAGCCCAGGAGGTCCTGTCGGCAGGCGCCGGATCATGGCTGGCGAAAAACGGGAAATATTTCAAGCTCGTCTTATCAACGATCGATAGGCCGGAAAACACGACCGTCGCAGACTTTTTGAAAGCGTCCTGGAAGGATGTGGGCGTTGGAACGGAGATAGCCCTGATACCCGTAGCAGAAGTGCAATCAGAGGTTATCGATAAGCGTAATTTTTCAGTCTTATTATACGGTATGACGCTCGGCATGGACCCGGATCCTTACGTATTCTGGCATTCGTCGCAGAAAGCGGACGGCCTGAATGTTGCCGGATTTTCAAGCTTGGAGGCGGACAAGCTCCTGGAAGCGGCCCGCGCGACTACCAGCGTCCCGGTCCGCCAGGAGAAATATCGGGCGTTCCAGGCGATCATCTCCGAAGAAGAGCCGGCAGTGTTCCTGTATTCGAGATACTACACATATGTCCAGGACAGCCGCGTGAAAGGTTTTGATACGAGGGTGATTGCCGGGCCCCAGGATCGTTTTTCAAATATCGGGGACTGGTTCATGAAGACTTCAAGAAAGCTGGAATTCTAAAATGAGTGCCGACCAGGATTTCCAGTTTCCTTATAAAATTTTGAAGAGCGTGCTAATTATATTCCGGGCGAATGGTGAAATTGGTAGACACGCTAGCTTCAGGAGCTAGTGGAAGCAATTCCGTGGAGGTTCAAGTCCTCTTTCGCCCACAGCTTTTAAAGAACTTACTTTTGTTAAATAAATTTAAAGAACAGCCGAGCCGGCAACGCTCTTTGTTTTTTGAATTCAAAGTTAATTATGATAACAACTTACAAATCTGTCCTTGCGCGCCAGGGGCAGTACAGGAAGAAAAAAGAATTTCCAATCGAACTGAAGGCCGATCATGAAACGGCCAGGTCTGCGGAAAAGAAGGAAGAGCGCCGTCCGAGGGACAGCAAGAACGCCTTAAGGGTCATGGCTCTGGGCGGGCTTGAAGAGGTCGGCCGCAACATGATGCTGATCGAATATAACAAGGAGATCATTATCGTTGATATGGGCCTGCAGTTTCCGGAAGAAGGCATGCACGGGATCGATTATATCATCCCAAATACCAAATATCTCGAGAATAAAACTGATTGGATCAAGGGCGTCATCATTACGCATGGCCATATGGACCATATCGGTGGCATTCCGCATATCATGGGGGCGATCGGCAATCCTCCTATGTTTACCGGGAAATTGACGGCCGGGCTGATCAAGCGCCGGGCGCAAGAGTACGATAAGTGCCCGCCCCTTCATATCCAGGAGATCGATGAGACGACGCGCTTGCAGCTTGGCAGCTCTTTCCGCGTCGAATTCCTGCGGGTCAACCATTCGATCCCTGATAGCTTCGGCCTGATCATCCATACGCCGCTCGGGACTGCCATTCATACGGGAGATTTCAAGATCGATTATTCGCCGGTAAACGACAAGCCGGCCGACCTTAATCGCATCGCTCAGATCGGAGGCAAGGGCGTCCTGCTTTTGATGGCTGATTCAACCGACTCTACGCATCCTGGATATCAAATCTCCGAATCCTCGATCGGTGACGAGCTCGGAAAGATCATGGAAAACGCACCCGGGCGGATTATTATCGGCACTTTTGCCTCGCAGATCAGCCGTATTCAGAAGATCTTCGATTTAGCGGCCAAGTACGGGCGGCGGATCAGCCTGCAAGGACGGACCATCAACGGCAACGTCGAGGTCGCGCACGAGATAGGTTATCTGCATTTCAATCCCAAGATCCTGATCCAGAGCGATAGCGAACTGAAATCGCTGCCTGACAAGAAAGTACTGATCATCGGCACCGGGGCGCAGGGCGAGTCCAACGCCTTCCTGATGCGCATCGTCAACGATGAGCACCGCACGATCCATCTCAAACAGGGGGATACCGTCATATTCTCATCTTCGGTCATCCCCGGCAACGAACGTACGATCCAGTCTTTGAAGGATATGATCGTACGCCAGGGCGCCAAGGTCATCCATTACGAGATGATGGACGTGCACGCCGGCGGCCACGCCAAACAGGAAGACCTGAAACTGATGATGCGCCTCCTGAAACCCGAATTTTTCATGCCGGTCGAAGGCAATCATTATATGCTCCAGGCGCATGCTGATCTTGCTGAACAGGTCGGCATACCCAGGGATAAGATCTTCGTAGCAGACAACGGGCAGGTCGTAGAGTTCAGGAAGGAAAAGGCGCATGTATACGGCAAGCTGATGGAAGAGAAGGTGCCGACCGAATATGTGATGGTCGACGGGCTAGGAGTCGGCGATGTTTCGAACATCGTGCTCCGGGACCGCCAGGTTATGGCGGCAGACGGCATGATCGTGATCATCGCGACGATCGATTCTTCTACCGGCGGAGTGATTGGAAACCCCGATATCATATCGCGAGGCTTCGTTTACATGAAGGAGAACAAGGAGTTGATCGAGAAAACCCGTATGAAGGTCAAGAAAATGGTCAATTCCCTGGATGCCAAAACTCCGGCGGATGACGACTATATCAAGAACAAGATTCGCAACGAGATCGGAGCGTTCCTCTTCGGGCAGACCAAGCGTCGGCCCATGGTGCTGCCGGTCGTGATCCGGGTTTGAATAAAAAATTCCATATAATTCACATCAGGAAAAACGAAAATGCCCTGCAAGTTGCGGGGCATTTTGCTGGTAGCAATGGATATATTCTGCGATAAGCATCAGGAGGCTATCATAATATGGGTTGACGGCCCTTTACATTAAAACCCAGCCTTATTCTTTATGCGCAAATTCATGTTCGATATCAGGCCACATGTCCATAAGAGCGTCTTCCATCGCCTCGTAGTTGTCATCCTCGACAATCTTGCCCTTTTCTTTATAATATTCGATCGTTTCGGATACGAACTGCTTATAAGCATCGCGTCCATAGGCGCCCTGTTCGCGCATCTTCTTTTTGACCAGGGTCAGGATATCATCAGTATAGAATTCCATAGTATTGCTTTATTAATTGATTATAAGGGCACCGTATAAATTTGTAAATACTAGATTCGCATCCCGGGTGATACGGCTATTTTATCATAGCTTATCGTCTCGCCTTTCAGCAGCCGGAAATATCCCGCCGCCGCGATCATCGCCGCATTGTCCGTGCAATAACGCGGGGCAGGCATATGGATGGGCAGGCTGCCGTACTCGCCGCCAACGGCTAGCGAGAGCCGTTGGCGAAGCAGATTATTCGCTGCTACGCCGCCGCTTAACAGGAGGGTTTTTGCTCCGGTAGCCTTGATCGCTTTTACCGTTTTTCCGACAAGCACGTCGGTAACCGCCTGCTCAAATTCAAACGCGTAAGCTGGAGTCCGGCTTCTCCAATCCGGATCTTTTTCTATGGCGTAGCGCAGGGCGGTCTTGAGTCCTGAAAATGAAAAATTGCAGTTATTGGACTCGATCATCGGGCGCGGCAAGCTGACCTCCGATCCTTGGCGGCCTGTCTTCAGTCCTGTATTCGGGGACGGAACGGCCGGCCGGTATTCCGACGCTTTAATAGAGACAGCAGGACCGCCGGGGAAGCCGAGCCCCATAAGCTGGGCCGCTTTATCGAAGGCTTCGCCAGCCGCGTCATCAAGCGTTTCTCCTATCATCTCGAACCGGCCATGGCCCCGCATCAGGACGAGCATCGTGTGGCCGCCGGAAACCGTCAGGACCAGGGCTGGAAATTCGAATGCTTCCGCGCTTTCACCGATAAAGTTCGCATAGATATGCCCCTCGATATGGTTTACGGGGATGAGCGGCAGGGCCCAGGCTGCTGATAGCGACCTAGCGGTTTCGACGCCGATCAAGAGCGAAGTAATTAACCCCGGACCGGCGGTAACCGCGATCGCAGCGAGCCTCCCGGGAGACAGCACTATTGATAAGGCAGCGCCTGCTTCGGCCAGCGCCCGGTTGATTACCGGCAAGATGCGCGATACATGCTCGCGGGCTGCGACCTCAGGTACGACACCGCCATATACCTTATGGATCTCGATTTGCGACGATACGACATCAGAGAGTACGGCCAGCCGGTTATTGCTGACGCTGATAACAGCCGCGGCGGTCTCGTCGCAGCTCGTTTCGATGCCTAGGATCAGTATTTCTGCTTGTTTCATATAATCAAGCGCCCGATTTTCCATCAATAGGATCGTCGGGCGCCAAACATGCTGGAATTATCTTAGCAGAAAAAGGATATTTTACAAGAGGAATGTTTATTCGCTAAACGGTAGGCGAGGTCAGTTGCGGACCATTTTTTTGTATAGCGATAAATAGGCTCGGGCCGATTTTTTCCAAGAAAAATCCTTGCTCATGCCTCTTCCCTGCATCTTGCGCCAACGCTCCGGATCGCGCCCATAAACGTTGATCGCTTTAGCGACCGCGCCCAGCATCGCGTTTTCAGAAAAAAGAGAGAAGCGGAAGCCCGTCGAGCCGTTGACCGTTTCTTTCAATCCGCCTATCGAGCGCACGACCGGGATCGTGCCGTACCGCATGGCATACATCTGGGTCAGTCCGCACGGTTCATAGCGCGAAGGGACCAAGAGCATATCCGCTCCGGCGTAGATCAGTTTCGCGAGCCTGGAATCATTATTGCGGACCAACCGCATCCTGGTCTTGTTGGCTCTTGCGAGCGCGGCCAGGCAGTCCTCGTAGCGTTTTTCACCGCGCCCGAGTACGACGAGCTGGCAGGGCAGGGAGAAGAGACGCGCTCCGATAAGATCAAGGCCTTTTTGCCAGGCCAGCCTCGTGACCATCGCGATCAGCGGGACTTTGGAGTCGATCGGCAGGTCTAAAATCTTCTGCAAATAGCGTTTATTCGCCGATTTGGCATTCAAGGAATTTTTATCATAATTCTTATATAGCGTCGGATCCTTGGCCGGGTCATATTCGGCTGTATCGATCCCGTTTAAGATGCCAGCCAGGTCGCGGGACCTCATCCTGATTATTCTTTCTAATTTCGCGCCGTAGATCGATGTGGAAATCTCGTTCGCATATGTACGGCTTACTGTGGATACCCTGTCGGCGCCCAGGATTCCCTGGACCATATAATTGATGTCATTGTCTTGCGCATCGGCTCGCAGTATGGCAAGGGAGTCGGTAGATAGATTGCCGGTTTTTAGTACGCTCGGGCTTGAGATTCCCTGATAGTTGAGATTATGGATAGTGTATAACGTTTTGATCTTTGAATAGAAGGCCTCAACACCTCGCAGGTTGAGCAAGTCCGGGATCAAGGCCGTATGCGAATCATGGCAATGAACTACGTCCGGCCTGAATCCCAGGATCGGCAGGACATTCACGACGCACAGAGAGAAGAACAGGAACCTTTCGTTATCCGGTACTTCGGCGCCATAGATTTTGCGGCTTTTAAAGTGCCGAGGTGAATCTATGAAATATACAGGAATGCGGGAGTCCGGCAGGACGCCTTCCCAGACATTGATATAATACTCCGAATTTCCGGAAACGATCAGGAATTTTACCACGACCTTTTTCAGGCTGGTTCCCTTTTTATCGATGGAGCCATAGCAGGGGATAATTATGCGCGCATCAACTCCGATTTTTCCTAGGGCTTTTGGCAGGCTGGCGACGACATCAGCCAGTCCGCCTACTTTCGCGAAGGGCGCGCATTCCGCTGAGGCGAACAATACTTTTAGTCTTTTGACCTCCATGACTTTTCTGTGAATATCATAAGATTTTTTACGATCCACCATACGACATCCTTGGCTTCCATTTTTTCTTTCACGCATTTTGTAAGTTTATTTTGGAATACATAACCAGACGCTTCGAATAAGCGTATCCAAAAGTCATGAGGCTGTTCATTGATATGTCCGATGCTCAAGGGTCCTTGTCCGGGCGTAGCAGCCGTAAAGAAAATGACTGGCGCTAGTTTTGTCAGGCTTGCTATCAGGGTTTCAGAGTATCGCGTACCGATATGTTCGGCTACCTCGATGCATAAGCATAAATCGAACTGCCTGTTAGTTGTTAGAGGATATTCCAAATCGTGCATTATTATCCGGTCGCCTACCAACGAGCCGCGAATGGCTGCCATGGAACCATCATAACCAAGAATATCAACGCCTTTTACCGCAAACTCTTTCAAATATAATCCGACCCCGCAGCCAATATCAATAACAGACCGAGGAGCAAATCGCTCTATCAAAATTTCAACCAAAGCAGCCGCAGACTCGCTTTCTAATGCAAGAGCATTCTTGAAAAATCGGTCGTCATAAATCAATTCGTTTACTACCATATTAACTGCCGATAATTTTCGAAATCCCCCTCAATTTTTTAGAATCGATCCTGAAGTATTCATGCGCGTGCTGGAGCGGATGTCCGCCGGCCTCGAAACGGTGGAAATCCGAACCGCCGGTCGTGATTAATCGGAGCTCTTTAGCCAGCTGCTGCATGCGCATGATCGCATCGATCGAATGGTGCGGCGACAGGAGTTCGACCCCGTCAAAACCGAACTTTTTCAGCCGGGTCCAGAATTCGCGCTGGATGACCCGGTATTTGCCGGGGTGATTAAGGATGATCTGCCCCCCGATTTTCCTCCTAAGCTCAAGAATGCGCTGGATATCAAGATAGCTTTCATGCAGTATGCCGTACCGTTTATTCTTGAAGAAAGTGCGGATGATGTCGTCTTCACGCGGACTTCGTGATCCGGTCTCGGAGCGCAGGATCTGCTTGTTGGTCGGGATACGCCAGAGCTCGTCTACCAGCCTGTTGATCGGGACGTAATGCGCGAAGCGGTCGAGCGCCCTCTCAACGTCGATCGCCAGGCCTTTGGACTTGAGTTTAAGAAGTATTTTCCTGGCCTGGTTCTTCCTCCTGATCTTGGATTCCCTAAGCAATCCGTGCAGCCTTGGGTCATCTTCGAAATTGTACCAGAGAATGTTGAATTTTTTCCTTCCCAGCGTCACATAAAGTTCGAGGCCGGGGATATATCTGATGTCCCTTTTCAGGCACTCGCGTCGGAACTCGCCCTGTCCGCCGAGAGTATTATGGTCGGTCAGGGATGCGGCCTTGACTCCGTAACATCCGATTAAGCTGGCGATTTCGGAGGGAGCCAAATAGCCGTCTGAATAATTGGAATGAAGTTGGAGATCGATCAGCATATAAGCAGATTATATAATATCTTTGGTTTTGTGCCGGTCTTTAAGAAAAGATATCGTCATGTATTTCTTTCAGGAGCGAGAACGCCCTGTTCGGATCAGGCTTGGAGTGCAGTATGAAATAAGTAACAGTCCGGAGGGCGGTAAAATTATAGTACAGCTTGATGCGCTTCAGGAGGGAAGGAGTCAAGACCGTCTTTGCCTTCCTGGAATAAGTATCAAGGAATTTCCGTTTCAATCGTCCGACTGTTTCGGAGTCCGGCAGGCGCTTGATGCTCATGTATTCGAGCTGTTGGATGAAGCAGCCGAGGTCTCTCGCGAAATCAGACAAGGATGCATCCGCGAAATCGATCATCGCGATCTTGAAGCGCCCCATCTTTATCACGTTTTCGGGATGCGCATCGCCATGGATCAGCCAGCGCCTGGCTGATTTTTTGAAGAATTTTTCTTCTTCGCTGATCAAATGTCTATAAACTTTGGCGTAGATATCGAAATTATCCGGATAACGCTCCTTGACGCGAGCGAGCGCTTTTTTCTCTCCCGGAAGGGTGGTCTTGATGCGTGAATTAACGCGATTGAAGTTGCGGACCTTGTCGGCTGGCATACGATGAAGCTTGGCCAGCCATTCAGCGGTCTTTACGACGATCGTTTCGGCCTGTTCGACGTCCCCGGTTTTGAGGTAATAGAGCAGGTTGCGCCCCTTGACCCCGCGGTAAAAGACCGCGCGGTAGCTGTTCGAATAATAAAGCGGCCTCGGGATCGTCAATCGTCCCTGCGAGAAATTGTTCTTCCAAAGGAATTTCATCACAGAATAGACGTTGATGCGTGGTTCGTTCGAATGCGCTGTGGCAAATATCGGGAGAACATGCGCCCTGCCGTCCTGGCCGATAAAATGCACTCGGTATTCGATTACTGTATGATAGGTGGTTTCCCAGACGTGCTGCTTGATAGGTATGACCGCGACTTTGCTGATGCGCTTGAAACCAGGATACTGCGGAAGTATCTTTTTCGTGAAATATTCCTTGACGAAATCCTGATCAAAAAGGTCCAAGATCTTGTTCATAATTGCGTTTTCCAGAATTTTTTCCAATGCCTCGTCCAGACGGCTTTTTCGAGCGTAGCGAAGATCTTTTCGGCTTCCAGCTTGTCTGTCCGCGCCGCAGCATCTTCGATCGACCTTATCGAGCGGATGAGGTCGGTCGCTCCCCGCATGATCTCGTCCGGACTCCAGGCGAGCGGTCCGAATACGTGCGAAAAATCGCGTCCGCTCGCCCACCAGAAAGTACAGCTCGCCAGTCCCTGTGCGTAATGCTTGCGCATCCAGCCCGAGTTGGCGTCGTCCGGGAATTTCTCGATCACTGAATACGCAAGGCCGGCAAGCCGCCAAAGCAGTGTGTGGACAGGGTTCTTCGGATCATGCCAGATCCTGAAAGGCTGGCCGGCATTCAAGTCGCGCCGGGAAGTTTCCCAGCTTGCGGCGATAGGCTCGATAGCCGGTATTTTTTCCGATAAAGCGATCAATTCGGAAGCCAAAAGCGTTTTTATTCCGGAACCGGCGGCTTTCTCGAGCTTGCCGGTCAGGTCTTGATGCCTTAGGCCGTACAATTCGGCGTCAGAAGCCGTCACGACGTCCATCTCCGCAGAATCCGGATTTTGCCGGGCAGACAGTTTAAGGACGGTTTCTGGTATGTATGTCTGCGAAATTTTCTTGGCCCTGATAAGATATTTCAAGCCGTTCGTCGGATCGGAAGCTATCGGTCCCGGAATATTTTTCGCGCCTTTGCCGAGAGAGACTTCGTCAAGCAGGATCCAATCATAGCCGAGAGCCTTGACCATCGAACCGATATCCTTGTTCCAGGCGAATTCGGGAGAAAAAAACCCGCTCGGTTTACGCGCTCCAAGGTATCGCCAAAGGAGCACCTCCTGCTCCTTGATCTGCCTTTCCGCTTCCTTCCTGGGAACGAGCGGCAGGAGGGCGTGGTAAGACGCTGAACCGACCAGTTCGATCTGGTTTTTCGCGACGATTCTTTTCAAGCGGTCGATCAAGGCGCCATATCCGAGCTCATCCAACCTTAAAAGCAGGCACCCGGCTATGTTGACTGTCGCCTTGAACCCGCTGTTCTGTTCGAAATTCTTCAATATCCGGCTATAGCACCGGTCAGCCGCTTCCCGAACGGTTCTGCTAGGTCCGTTCGCCGGCTGGTAGAAATGCATGAAATTTATCCATCGCATAGCCTCAGCTATTTATTCTTCATTACCTGCCTGTATAGCTGGATGTATTTTTTCGCAGGGATCTCCCAGCTATGGGATTTTTCCATGGCTCGCAAGATCAGGGAGTTCCATTCCTCGCGGTCCTTGTACGTTTCGAGTGCCCGCACGAGCGCTCCATAAAGGCCATAAGTATCGAAATACTGGAAGGTGAAGCCGTTGCCGCGCGAGCGCGTCGGCTGGTAGTTTTCGACCGTATCATGCAGGCCGCCGACCTTGCGCACGATCGGGATCGAGCCGTAGCGCATAGCGATCAGCTGGTTGATGCCGCAAGGCTCGTGATGCGAAGGCAGGAGGAACATATCCGAGCCGGCGTACAGCAAGGTTTCGATCTTCTGATCGAACGGCAGGCAGACGATCTTCTTCGGGTGCAGTTTCTGGAATTTCTTGCAAGGAGCGATATATTGCTTATCGCCGTCGCCCATAATGATCAGCTGGAGATCCATGCGTGCGAATACTTCGAGCAGTTTCACGATGAGTTCGAAGCCTTTCTGGAATGTCAAGCGCGAAGTCGTGCAGATGAGCGGGATCTGCGGATTAACCGCCAGACCGAGCTTCTTCTGAAGATAATGCTTGTTTTCTCTTTTCAGCTGGAAATTCTTAAGCGAGTATTTCTTATAAAGCCCTGGGTCGTTTCTAGGATTGTAGGCCAGGTAGTCGATGCCGTTCACTATCCCGAACAGCCGGTCTTTCCGATTCCGCAATATCCGGTGCAGGTCCTGGCCGAAATGCCTTGTCATGATCTCTTCCCGGTATTGTTCGCTAACCGTATTGATGGCGTCAGCCGCCATAATCGCTCGTTTGGCGAAATTAACGTGTTCGATGTCGGGATTTGCCAGATGTGGTATCCGGCCCTTGCCGTAATCTTTCTTGTTGGCAGGAATGTCCCACCAGTTATGTCCGAGCTGGAAGACCAGGTTGTGGATCGTGAAGATCGTTTTCGCTCCTGATAACGTTTTTGAGTAGCGGAAATCGGTCTTGAGATAGAACGGTATCAGTCCCGTGTGCCAGTCGTGGCAGTGTACGATATCCGCGGGATATTTCAAAAGCGAGATGAGCTTCAGCGCTGAAACGTCGAAGACCAAGAAGCGTGCATTCTCATGCGTCGAGCCGTAGAGCGACCTTTTCTTCGAGAAATATTTTTTATTCTCGATGAAATATATCGGCAGGTCATTCATCAGAAACCCTTTCCAAAAGCTGACGGTAACGGCTTCTTTGGAGTTAAGGTATACCGGGACGTTATCAAAGATCTTCTCCAGTCCGAATTTTTTCTTGTTGATCAGCTTTTCGTATAAAGGGGTTATGACGACGACTTCATGGCCAAGCCGGGAAAGAGCTTTTGGCAGGCTGCGCGCGACATCGGCAAGACCGCCCGTTTTCGAATAAGGGGCGACTTCGCTCGCAATCGATACTATTTTAAGAGGCTTCATGCTAATGATATAATAAAAAACGGCTTATTCTATTAATAAATCGGCCGACCAGCACGTTCTATCTTAGCATGAAAATAGTAAAAGAATCAATAGCAAAAGGCCGTTATTAGTCCGCTCAAGCGCCGATAAAGACTGTTTTTTTCTGTTCCGGCGATCTTTTTGTCTCAAGCATTATCTTTTTGATCATCTGCTTCGTGACATCGCGTCCGCCTAGTCCGACCGCGAAATTGATAATTTTTTTCCGGCTTCCGTATAGCGAGCTGGCAATGTCCTGCATAAGCGGCCCGAGCGAGCCGAGGGACAGGGCCTTTTCGATTACGCCGATATATTTTGCTTTCGCTACAGCCTTTCTGATCTCTTCCGCCGGGAATGGCCGGAAGCATCTGATTTTTAAGATTCCGATACCGCCGAAGAGCTTGAAGCCCTTGTTTTCTTCGTCGATCGCGTCTTTGATCGTGCCGGCCATCGAGCCCATGGCGACTAGTACGGTTTCCGGGCTTTTCGGGCCGTAGTACTCGATCAAACCGTTATCGATAAGTTGGAATTTTGGATTCGGATTCTTCGCCGCTAGGCTGGGTATCGACCTGACTAAGCCGGCGTACTCGGAATCGATTTTTTTGTCGGCATTCAGCATGTCCTCGTGCAATTCTTGCCTGATTTCCATATAAAACGGGGGTGCGGCGAAAGCGCCGAAAGTCGCGGGATTTTTCGGGTCCAGGTATTCCCCCGCCTTAGGCTTGTAGTCGGGAAGAAATTTCCTGATTTCTTTGGACGACGGTAACGTCACCGGTTCATAAGAATGCGTCAGGACGAAACCGTCGACGTTGACCATGACCGGCAAGTGCAGGCCTT
>CAYTAV010000016.1:7373-22228 GCA_964435875.1 uncultured Gammaproteobacteria bacterium | reverse complement strand
TTGTGGCATTGCAGCGTCAAGTTTACACTTGCCAGCTCACTTAGTCTTTCCATCGGCGTTTTCCCGTCCATGCCTAATCCTCGGTGCTTTTTCTGGTAATTGTAGTAATGCAGGAATAAATTGAGCCTGTACTGCATCTGGTCGGTGGTCTGATTCGGTGTAAACCCGTACCGGAAAGCCTTCTGGTTAAGCGTCGCGTGGAAGCGTTCGATCTTGCCGTTCTCTTCCGGGCAATACGGCGTGTTTTTCCGGTGGATGATATTTTGTTCTGACAATAATTTTTTCAGTTTCCGGTTGACGAATTCCTTGCCTTGGTCGGTTCTGATCTTCTGAATGGCGAAGGGCGCTCTGGCGATAACCCTTTTCACAAAATCTGCCGTATTCTCCGCATTGGCCTTCTCGTAGCTCCAGACAAATGCCCATCTCGTGGCGTCATCGATGATCGTGTAGATCACCTTTCCCTGCTTGTAGCCGAACGGGTACTTGGTATCCATCTGCATTTCCTGGCCAGGTATTTGATGGCTGAATAGCTGTATTTTCCAGCGCTTCTTGGTCGCAGCATAATATTTGGTATAGCGGACATTATTTCTTTTCAATATGCGATAGATCGTCACGGGATGAAGAGCGGTGTTGTATTCGTACTGCAATTTGTCGGAAAGGGTTTCCACGCCGTCAGCGGAATTGTCATGAGCCAGCTGGATCACGCAATTCTCGAGCGCTTCATCGGTCTTGTTGTGAGCTGGGCGGTATTTCCTCTCGGTCTGGGCCCGTCTGATGCCATCTTCCCCGTACCGCCGGTAACGGGCTAAATGCTTGTGAATGGATTGGCGGGAAAGGTCCAATTCCTTAGCAATAGATACCACGCTTTGTCGCTTATTGATGATATTTTCCAGTTTGGAAACTAATAATTGCATATACCGGGGGTCAAATTGATTCATATTGGCCAAAATATAATAAATATTGGATTATTTATTATATTTCAACCGCCATAAGTGTAAACCCCTTTGCTGCAATGCTAACAAGAATAAAACCCCCTTTTAGGGGGCAATAATTCTGTTGTATATACTTTGTATACGGATACTAACGAGGTTGGTTATTTAGGCCTATTTCATCGATAACTTTTACATTGCGGCGCTCCAGAATCGAATAGAGAAAAACGTCCGTTATGTCCCTGCGGTATTTATATTCCTCCGGGTCCATTAATGTGTAGTTGATTTCTTTTCCCAGTTCTATCTCCAGTTCTTTAATCAGTTTAAGCACCTTGTCCTTGCCCGGCCGCCCTACCAGCAGAATATCGACCGGTGATAAGTAATCATTAACAAAAAGGCCGCATAGTAAAAGAAGGTCGATTGATCCTAATTTAGAAAGTTTTTCGACGAACCGCTTCTCATGCATCACCTGCGATTTCATGATCAAGGACCGCAATTCATCGAACAGTATAAAATTTGTATCCACCCGGTAGTATTTCTTCTCCTGGCCTTTAGCCTCTGCGCCGGTAATATTCTCTTCTTCAGCCGCCCCTGCGTCATCATGCGCACCTTCCTTTCGGATGGATTTCCTGCTAGCGCTGACCGCAGAGACGAGCAGGCCGAACTTTTCCAGGTTATCCAGTTCCCTGCGGATAGCATTGATCTGCATATCAAGATTCCTGGCTAGCTGGCGGATATAGTACTGCTCGGTCGGATGAAACAAAAACAGCTTTAAAAGCTTAACCCTTGATTTTGAACCGAATAAGCTGGATAGCATCTGGCGTATTATTTAATAGGCTATATCGTACACTTTTTTTATGCTGATCAGAAATTCTTACGCGCCATAATTATAAGACGTTCATGGCGGTCATTCACATCTTGCTGGTTTAATAGTATAATATATCAAAGAATAAGTCAAAGTAAAAGAAGTACTTTTTTGACTAATTGCCGGCAATTTGGGATAATGGCCTAGCAAAATAAAACAACTGGCAAATGGAATATAAATTGGCTCCAATCTTCCTCCCCTCGCTGAATAAATCAAGAGGGATCGCCGAAGTATATATCGCGAACACCGACTCGCATATCGAAGCCATCGCCGGGACTTTGTTCGTGCTATTGGAAATGGGGGCATCAGGTTCGGAGGACGCGCGCCTGGCCGAATTCCTGATCTCCGAGATCCACAGGACTTATTACCAGAATGAGAAGATCACCCTCCGCGAACAGATCGGAGCGATCACGATTGATGCAATCCTTGAATCAGCCCTTTCTTCCGTGAACACCGCGCTCGCAACCTACTGCGAAGAACGCGGATTCGACCCTGCATCCAAGAGCCTCCAGGTGCTTGCCGGCGTGATCCATGGCCATTCGCTCTTCTTCTCGGCGATCGGCGGCATCAAAGCCCTGTTGATCACCAAAGCGCCGGCGAATTCCCTTTCGGAATTCGCCGTCCATGATATCCTAAAAGACGCTGGCAAGGAAAACCTGCCGCTCGATCCGCCATCCGCTTGCTTTACGAGCGTGCTAAGCGGATCTCTGCCGGTCGGAAGCTATGCGCTTTTTTCTAACGAAGCGCTTGCGGAATACCTCTCAAAGAACCAGCTCGTAGATATCATTACCAGCCTCCCCCCGCTTTCTGCCGCCGAACAGATAAAATTCAATCTTGAATCTGTGAATTCTTTCGTTTCCTTTATGGGGCTTGTCATTAAGCGGACGAGCGGGGTCGAAAGAATGCCTGAAAAGCGCCTGATTCCGATCGCGACGGTTTCGGGTACGAGCCATACTTCGATCTCCCATCTGAATCTGACCGAAAAAGCGACCGAGAGGCTGCTCGCGCCGAGCGGAGCAATGTCTATCCGGAAGATCATCGGCTCGCTCATACCTGGCGAGAACGCGATTTCCAGGATCAAAAGATCGGTAGGATCGATCAGCAGCCGGACGCGCTGGCAATGGATGAAAAAGGCGGCGCGGGCTTTGCTGTCAGGCCTGCTGATCCTGTTTGCCGCCCTAGGATTCCTGGCGGCCAAAGCTAGAAATCGCCAGGCGGCAGGAAAAATCCACGAGTACGGCCTGCCCTCGCAGAAAAAAATCGCTCCTATAGCCGGCCGCTTTGCATGGCTCAAGCCGCTTAAGAATATACCGGTTCTCCGAAAAATCGCGCTGGCTGTAATCCTCGTCTCCTTGGTCCTGTTCACTGCGAACATAACGATCCTGAAGAACCGCCGCCTCGCGCGCGAGCGCCAGGACCGGTTCAGCGAGATCGACGCCCTGCTCGGGCAGAAGCTCGACCAGGTCGAAGCCAGCATGCTGTACAAGAACGAGGACGAAGCAAAACGGCTGCTTGTCGAAGCCCGCAATCTCATCGCGGCCATCCCCGAAGGGATCTCGGCTTCAGGAACGCAGACAAAGAAGGAGCGCATCGAAAAATACAGCGCCCAAGTACGTAAAGCCGTCATTATCGAGAATCCAGAAACAGTCGCCGAGATCGGCATGCTGGCCGGCCAAACCAGGCCTTCAAGGCTTTTTCTCCTCAAATCATCGCTGTTCGCCGCCGATCCCGCCTCGAGCATCTTATATGCGATCGACCTGAAAGAAAAGCTCGCATCCGAGATCCCGTTTGCCAGCAATACTCCTCCGCTGATCTTTTCGCTTCCGGATGCCCAGGGCCTGATCCGGGCCATCGCGCCGGGAACCTTATATGCGTTTGACCCGCGAAGCGAGGAACAAACTGCCTATCCGGTAGAGGGAAACGCGAAGGAAGGAGCGATCTCTGCCTTTTCAATCTACAACGCAAGGCTTTATGCGCTCGTGCCATCCTCTGGCCAGGTCGCCAGGTATGCCTATCGCGGGAAATCTGCCGGATATGGGGCGCCTTCCGGCTGGCTGCAGGAAACCCAGGACTTCTCGAAAGCGGTTGATATGGAGATCGACGGCAACGTTTACATTCTGTTTTCAGATGGGAGTATGAAAAAATTTCTTAAAGGCAAGCTGGAGGCCTTTTCCCTCGAAGCACCCGATCCGCCGATCGAAAAAGCCACACGGCTTATTGCCTCGGAGACCGGCAAATTTTTCTATCTTTTCGAAGAAAATCTGAACAGGCTCCTGGTCTTTTCCCGCGACGGCAGATACGTTTCGCAGTACGAATTACCCGCAGGCAATAAGCCAAGCGATGCGGCGGTCGATGAACAGAACCGCATCATATATTTTATCGCGTCTGGAACAATCTTCAAGGTACCGGCATCGCATCTATAAAGACTGAAAATCTATCATAAAACCCCCGCGATCAAGCAGGGGTTTTATGATAGCAAGCTCAAGGATCTTATTTCAAGGTAACTTTGGCGCCCGCGGCCTCCAGCTTCTTCTTCATCTCTTCGGCATCCGCTTTCTTGACTCCTTCTTTGACGATCTTTGGCGCGCCGTCGACTAGGTCTTTTGCATCCTTCAGGCCCATATCGGTCATTTCCCGGACGGCCTTGATGACGGCGATCTTGTTGCCCCCGGCTTCGGTGATCTCGACGTCGAAGCTGTCCTTCTCTTCGACTTCAGCGCCGGCGCCGTTAGCCGGCCCGCCTGCCATCATCATGGCTGGCGCAGCGGCCGATACGCCGAATTTCTTTTCGAAAATCTTGACGAGTTCAGCAAGATCGATCACTGACATATTTTCGATCTTCTCTACGATATCCTTGAATTTTGCAGGAACTTCGATCTGTTCCTGGGAATCGATGTTCTTTTCTTCTGACATGGCATTAATGAGTGTTATTGCGGTTCTGCCCGTTCGAAAAGGCATCTACCGCTTAGTCCTCGTTATATAATTAATTTTTCTTTTCACTAACAGCTTTCAACGCATAAACCAGGCTTCTGGCCGGCCCTGAACATACGCCGACCAACCCTGAAAGCGGGGCGGTCATCGAGCCTAACGCTTTAGCATAAAGCTCGAGGCGGGAAGGCAGGCTGGCGAGCGAAGCTACTCCAGCCGAGTCGATCAAGGCGCGGTCGAGAAATCCGAAAAGATAAGAGATCTTTTCTGGATTGGCCTTCTTAAAGCCGTCGACAATCTTGACCGGAGCAGCCTGGTCCTGATAGGCGATCACGGCCAGCACCTGTCCTTCGCCCTTGCGTACCAGCGAATGCTCAAATCCTGCGTCTTTCAGCGCACGTTCGAACAGCGTCTTTTTAGCGACAACCATCTCTCCCTGCTCGGCTTTCACGCTTTTCCTCAAGGTTTCGCTTTCAGCGACGGTCAGCTTCGTGTGTCCGGCAAAAACTAACGCCTCGGACTTCGAGAATTTCTCTGCCAGGCGCTCGACGATACCCTGTTTTGCAATCTTTGATTTTGGCATAGTTTTGAATGTAATCGGCGCCCTTGTTATGGGCGATATCAAAAAAACGCGAGAGACCCGCGCATAAATTTAAGCTAATAATAGCTTATGCTTAAGGCCTCGGCAGGTCTTATGATAAATGCCTGCTTTCTTCGGCGTATTGATTTATTACAGTTTCGCAAAATAACCGCCTTTTGTCAAGAGCGGCCCGGGTGTCCACTAGTCATTTCAGGCTCAAGGTGCCTTCCCGGTAATTAAAAACCGGTCCGGCGGAAATAATCTTCTTGCCATCGATCTCGTTGACAACTACCAGGATCGACAGCCCATCGATCGTTTCTACGATCTGTGTCTTAGTCCAAGGAAATGCGATCTCCAGCCGCTTGTTGCCTTGTTTCATGACCGTCAGCCTGGTCAAGAACGAGATGATAAAGCTCCGATCATTTTCCGTCAGCCTCGCGCCGTCCAATTCCCTCTTGACTATATCTTCAAGCGTAGCGAAATCCTTTTCAAGTTCTTGCAGCTTGCCATAAGCGGCATCGATCTTCTGGACGACATCGATCGCGATAAGCGTATCGAAAACCATCTTGGCGTTCGCCCGCAAGTTGGCGATCACGTGGATACTCGGCTCGACGTAGACGTATTCGTCGCTGGCATTGCTACCTCCCAAGGTGGTCCCTTTCTGCCAGCGGTATTGCAGGGCGTCGGAGGGAAGGCGGGTATTGATCCACGATCCGAGCAGGAAGCGCTGCTCGCGGCCGGTCCATCCGTCCGTCCTCATGTAAGCCGGCCCGTAAGCCTTACTGCTTTTCGCGATATCCTGGTAGGTCCGGAGCGTGGACCAGTATAGGTTCGTATGCCAACTATGTTCTGTGAACCTGGAAAGGCTGTCTCTTATTACCCCGGATGTCTTTTCGTAATTGTCAAACGCTGAGTTAACCTTGAATTGCCGTGTGTTCGGCTCTTTCGGATCAAGCAGATGGATGATGTCGCCCCCTATAGATCTGCACCTAATCTTCACGTTGCGGCTTACGCAGACTGCCAGCCGTTCTTCCGTTGAAATCGATTCATAATTTCCGTTAAAAGCTCCGACTTCAGGCGTAGTCAGCTTCCTCGAGATGTATTCGTCCGGAACATACTCATCCTGCAGGATGCGCATCCCGATCACCGGTCTATTAGAAGGATCCTTGCGGGGATAACCGCCCTCGAGCTCTTCGAACCCGATAACGGAGATCCGATCGCGAAGCTTGTCGATATTCGCTTCGCGGCTTTCCTTTGTTTCATATAGCTTTTCAGCGTCATAATTCTCGCCGAACAGCTCTAAGAGCGAGCTGTCGTAATGAAGGTACGTCAAATCCTGCCTCAACCCCCTGATGAACGAAACGACCTTGTAGATCCTTGCCCACCTGTTCTTGAGATGCTGGTTGCGGGAAAAATCTTCGACAATAAATGTGCAGCCGATCATACTCCGGACCCAGTCATCGCGGTCTAATAGGCAGCCGGGGCAGTTTTCGCTCTTTTCAAAAAGCGGAAACGGACTGTTTAGCCATTTAGTCGCCAGGAAGAAGTTGTATAGCTTTGCGGAACGCAGATAGTCTTCTGGTATGGAAAATTCGCCATAATCGCGCTCATAAAGCATTACCGGCGACTTTACGCGGCCCCGGCCTTTCTCGATATTCCCGACTTCCATAAGTACGTCATCCTTAAGATAAGCCGGCACTGAAAAGCTGTAGTTCGCAAGCTCGTACTGCGAGAACGGCGTCGACCCGTCGAGATCCCTGCCCTTAAGCTGGTCCTGCCTAGGGGTCAGCAGCTGGAGGACGACTGCGAAATAAGCAGCCTCCAGCCTCGCACCCTCGAGCACCGGGTCGCTCGATACACCGACCGCCGTACGGCGCGCGATATAGCGCTCGTTGGCAATCTTATAGAACTCGCTCGCGATATTCCAAAGATCCCGGTAAAAGACCGTGCTCTGGATCTCTCCGAAAATTTCCTTGATCGAATTCTGGTAGAAATAGATCGCAAAGTCGCTGGTCAGCATCACCGGGACATCCTTCGCTAAAAGCTGTTCATGCATCGCGTAAAAGTCCTGTGCTTCCTTCGGGAAAGGATTGTCTATCAGGGCGAAACCGCGTTCGTTCAGTTCCGCGATCCATCGATCGACATTGATCTTGCGCGTAAAATCGTAATAATTGTCGACATTCTTTTTGACGTTCAGCGGCAGGTCGTAAGGCGTGAGCGTCGAACTCGCAAGCCCGGCAACCGGAATGAAAAAATCACCGAACTGCAGTTTTTCGGCTGCGAGCTTAGTCGAAGTGCCGTTGCCTTGCCCGCCCTGCCCAGCGCTATCCGCTCCCCCAGGCAGCGAACCTCCCGACGAAGTGGCATGGTACTCGACAATCTCGGGAGCGGACGTGGACGCCGTGAATTCCTCTTCTCCGGAAGGCGACTGGCGGATCATATAACTAGCCATACCGACTAGCACGGTCAAGGCAAGCAGGCCGGATCCGGCTAGCTTTATGCGCTCAAAGGTTATGAAAGGCTCGCGAACCTTGGTAAACTGCTCGTCTGCTCCTTTATAGGTCTTGGTATTTTTGATCTTGGCTTGGAACATATCCGATACGCTAAAGATACGCCGTTATTATAACATATTTGCACTAAAATAGCGAAGCTCCAGGCTTCGCTTCGTCCGGACCAGGATCAGCGCGGCATTTCAAAGGTGGATAGCTTTGTTAGCGACGTGCTCTTCGAACGTGCGGCTGAAAATCGTCTTCCCGGTTTTCGCGCTCGTCAGGAAATAATTATAATCCGTATTCTCCGGGTAAACCGCGGCTTTCAGCGCAGCAAAGCCTGGATTGGCGATCGGTCCGGGAGGAAGCCCTGCGTTGCGATAGGTATTATAAGGCGAATCGATGCGCGTATCCTCTAAGGAATACTGCTCCTTGTTCTTGCCGAGGATAAAGGCTAGCGTCGCGCAGGACTCCAGACGCTGGCCGTTATTAATCCTTTTCCAGAATATGCCCGAAACGATCCGCATATCTTCCTGGCTCCGTACCTCTTTCTCGATCAGCGAAGCCATAGTCACGATCTCATGGATACTCCGGCCTTGCGCTTGTGCGTCTGAACGCATTTCGGGTGTCAGTTCCCGATCGAAATTATTCAGCAATTTAGCCAATATCTCTTCGGGTGCGGCATCCTTGAAGATCCGGTAAGTATCGGGGAAAAGGTAGCCCTCGAGCGTTGCCGTGCCCGGCGCATCCTTAAGAAATCCAGGCTTAGTAAAAGGTAATTCCCAGCCATCAAGCGGCTTCTGCGCATATGACAAAAAGGTGCCGCCGTCCGCTGCGCCTGACCTTTCAAGATAATCGGCAATCTCGGCCAGGTTCCAGCCTTCGATGATCCTGATTTCCCGCTCCTTGGAGCTTGAGTCTCCGCGGATGAAAACCGCAGCCAGCTCCCTGATGCTGATCGGCGCATCCAGCTTGTACGTACCTGCCTGGTAACGCTTGGAAAAGCCGTTCTGCCAGGAATATGCCGTGAAATGCCAGGAAGCGGAAACCAATCCTAGTTTCTCCAGATGCTTCCCGATGTCCTCCGCGCTATCCCCTGGTTCGACCACAAACTCCACCTGGCCGTTCGCTGTTCCGGAAGGGATGACTACTGCGCTCTGATATCCGCGGTATGAATATAAAACAGCCGCCAGAGCGGAGAGAATGGCAAATATTATGATGAATAATGCTTTTTTCATTATTTTAAACCAAGGGCACGAAAATGAAGCCCGGGTATTCTTTCCTAGTGAACCTGCCGTCGATATCGCGCGTAATCAATGCAAGTTTCTGGCTCCCGCCAGGCGGTCCGAGAGGAATAAGCAGGCGGCCGCCAGCCTTCAGTTGCCCAGGAAGTTTTGGAGGTACCTCTCTGGCTGCGGCAGAAACCAAGATAATATCGAAGGGCGCTTCTTCCGGAAAACCGGCGCGGCCGTCTTTCTCGATGATCCGGGTCTGGACGTCTTGCGGCAGCCTGGCGGGCGTACAGTTCCTGCCTGCCATGAAAGCCAGCTCGCCGATCAGTTCAAGCCCGATGACGACCCCGCCCGGGCTTACCAGCCAGGACAGGAGGGCGGTCGTCCAGCCCGATCCGCAACCAATATCCAGTACGCGTTCACCTGGTTGAGGAGTCAGCAAGCCGAGCATGAATGCGACCGTTGAAGGCTGGCTGTTGGTCTGTCCGAAACCGATCGGGAGCGGTGCGTCGATCCCTGCCCTGCCTTTCGCTTCTGCGGGCAGGAAAAACTCGCGCGGCGCACGCTGAAAAGCTGCTTTTATCCTGGCACTATCTGCAATATTTCCTGTGATTTCCATGTTACTTAAGCAGGCTGCGGAACGCTTGCGCCCCGGACGGTTTGCCTATAAAATGATAATAGAACGAATTAATAAGCTATATGTCGCTACACATCCTGATCCTTCCGGGAATCGCCTTCCTGGTATCACAAACGTCAAAAATCGTCCTGCGCAAGGAGAAGAACAAATTCACATTCAATGAATTGTTCGCCTATTCAGGCATGCCGAGCACCCATGCCTCGATCGTCGCCTCGCTCGCGACGATCATCGGCCTTGAGGAAGGCATCGATTCAGCGCTGTTCGCAATCAGCGTCGTTTTGGCCGCCGTCGTTATCCGCGACGCCATAGGGCTCCGCAACTATCTGGGCCAGCACAGCGAGGTGCTTAACCTGCTCATCAAGGATCTGGACGACGACTACTTGATCGATAAGTCCTATCCCAGGCTATTGGAAAAGGTTGGGCATACTCCGATGCAGGTTGTGATCGGTTCGGCGATCGGCATCGCGGTCAGCCTCGCCGGCTTCCTGATCGTCCGGTGAGCTTGCCGGGGCTCGAGCCCATCCCAAACCCGGATCGACATGGATCTATCAGCCCGCGACAAGCGGGTTTTTTCAGATGATGGGGCGGCCTGTCATTTCTGAAGGCGTATCGACGCCCATCAGCTTGAGGATTGTCGGCGCGACATCCGACAGAATGCCCTGCGGCTGGACCAGGGATAGATCGGTCCCGAATGCGTCCTTGGACCGAAGCGACCGCCCTTCGAACTGCGTACCGGCGGCAATGAACGGCACGGGATTCGTAGTATGTTCCTTATCGATAACCCCTGTCTGCAGATTGAACATGATCTCGGCATTGCCATGATCGGCTGTGATCAGAGCGACACCACCCTTCTGGATCACCGACGAGACGATCCGGCCGACGCAGCTATCGACTGTTTCGACCGCCTTGATCGCCGCTTTGAGGTTGCCGGTATGGCCGACCATGTCAGAGTTCGCGAAATTGACGAGTATGAAATCGTACGCATCGGCTTCGACAGCCTTCATGACCTTGTCAGCGACTTCCATGGCCGACATTTCCGGCTTAAGGGCATAACTGTCGACTCGCGGAGACGGGACCAGTTCATGGTCCTCGCCCGGCGATTTATCTTCGATCCCGCCGTTGAAAAAATATGTGACATGGGCGTATTTCTCTGTTTCGGCTATGCGCAGCTGGCGCAGGCCTGCCCTGGAAAGCACGCTCCCGAGCGAATTCTTATGCTCCTCCGGAGGAAAAGCGACTTCTACCGGGAGCTTCTTCTCGTATTCGGTAAAGCAGACAAAACAAAGGTTGTTAAGATAGCGCGGCCGGTTGAATCTCGTAAGGCCGGGGAGCATAAAAGCTTTCGTGATCTGCCTTGCGCGATCCCCCCGGAAGTTGAAGAAAATTACCGCATCGCCGTCCCGGACCTCACCGACCGGCGATCCGTTTTCAGTTATGACCGTCGGCACGAATTCCTCGTCAAAAATTTTCTTAGCGTAGCTTTCCTCGATTGCGGCGACCGGGTCACCGTGTTGGTTGCCCTGCCCGTGCACGACCGCCAGATAGGCTTTTTCGATGCGTTCCCAATGGTTGTCGCGGTCCATGGCGTAGAATCTGCCCGATAAGGTCGCGATCCTGCCGACTCCGTATTCGCTCGCGTTGCGGAGCACGTCGCGGATAAAAGTGCCGCCGCTGTTGTACTGCGTATCGCGGCCGTCAAGGAAAGCATGGATGAATACATCCTTGATCCCGTTATCATGGGCAAACGCCAGCAGAGCGTATAAATGCTCGATTGATGAATGGACGCCTCCGTTCGAGACAAGGCCCATCAGGTGCAGCCTCGATCCATTTTTCTTCAAATGAGCTATCGCGCCGTTCAATGCCTCATTCTTATAAAAACTGTTGTCGCTGATCGCACGGTTGATCAGGGGCAGTTCCTGATAGACGATCCTTCCTAGCCCGAGATTCAAGTGTCCGACTTCGCTGTTCCCGCTCTCGCCCCAGGGCAGGCCAACGGCTTCCCCGGACGCCCGCAAAGTCGTCGCCGGGTAGCGCGCGATCAGCTCGTTGATGTTCGGGGTCCGGGCTTGGCTGATCGCGTTCCCGCTGTACGGCTGGGCGATGCCCCAACCGTCCATGATCATCAGGATCACCGGCTTTGGCCTTTTTAAGGATGCCGCGCTTGCTGTTTCATTGGTCATAGTTTGTATCCTTGGATTATTTTCGACGGATAATAAGCGATTTGCCGTTCATACTCCGCGGTTTCTCCAGTCCGACCATGTCGAGGACGGTCGGAGCTATATCCCGCAATGATCCGTCTCCCCGCAAAACGCACCCCTCGAACCTGCGGCTCGCAAGGATGAAAGGGACCGGATTCGCTGAATGCTCCGTGTCCGGCTCGCCGGTTGCCAGATTTATCATCTCTTCGATATTGCCATGGTCGGACGTGATCAGAACCTCGCCGCCGAGGTCGAGATAGGCTTCTACCAATCCGCCAACGGCTTTTTCGACCGCCCGGCAGCATTCAATCCCGGCTGCCAGGTTGCCCGTATGGCCGATCATGTCGGGCGCGGCTATGTTCATCACTGAAGTATCGTAGCGCGCATCGCGGGCGTAGTCAACGGCCTTGCGCACAAGATCGTGCGTCCGCATGGCTGGAACTTCATCATATGATTTGACCTCGGGCGAGGGTATTGACTCGAGTTCTTCCCCGGCTACTGAACCGACATACCCCCCATTAAAAAAATAGCTGACATGAGGGAATTTTTCAGATTCAGCAAGATACAGCTGCCGAAAACCCTGCAGCAAGAAAGGCAGAGTGCCGTCGATCTGCGCGCTAGGGTAGGCTGTCAGGGCGCTGTCAAGATTCGGCCCGAAATCGGTCAGAGCGACAAAAACGAGGCCTTTCAAGACTTTTTTGCGCTTGAAAGACTTTGGGTTGTTGGATTCGAACCTTGCCTGGGTGAAAGCCTTTGCCAGCTGGCGCGCGCGGTCCGAACGCAGATTGAAGAATACGACGCTATCCTCGTCGCTGATCCGCGGCAGCATGGCACCGTCTTCTTCGATCACGCATGGCGACATGAATTCGTCATCCTCGCCCCTTGAGTAGCATTCCCTGACCGCTCCAGCCGCGGTCGAACTTTTGCGCCCGGAACCGAGGACCAGGCAATCGTAAGCGGCTTCTGTCCTCTCCCAGGCCTTCTTCCTATCCATGCCGTAGAATCTGCCCATGACGGTGCTGATCTTTTCTCGTCTCAGCGCGCGCTTCTGAAATTTTTCCAATAACTCGGCTGCTGCATGTTTCGGAGAATCCCGGCCGTCGGTAAACAGATGCAGGTAAACGTTGTCGAGACCGCTCTTTCGCAGAAGTTCGATCAACGAGGCCAGATGCTCCATCGAGCTGTGAGGCGTTGAACCTTCCGATATCATTCCCATTAGATGGAAATTCGACTGGCTGTTCTTGGCGTTCCAGATCGCATGGATAAAGGCTGCATTCCTGAAAAACGTCTTGTCTTTGATGCTTTCGGATATCTTGACGCTGTCCTGCAACACGATCCTGCCTGCTCCGATATTCATGTGCCCCGCCTCGCTGTTTCCGTACTCGCCGCCGGGAAGCCCGACATGCCTGCCGCTGGCATGCAGCAGGGTGTGCGGAAAGCGTTTTTCCAGGGCTTGAAAAACGCCTGCCCCGGCCAGGGTTATGGCGTTGCCCTTGCTAGCCGGTGCGGCTCCCCAGCCGTCGATAATGCAGAGCATGAGCGGCGCGGGACCTGTTTTGTGCTTCTTGATCGGCATTGGTTTTTTATCAAAATAATGGTCCGTTCTGCGGACCAAAGCAGCCTGCGCATCCTGGAGCCGGCCGCATTATTATCCGTTAGGCCGTTCACCCGCGGATGCGCAGGAAATCGGCAGCGATCATTTCAATTCGATCTCGATCTCTAGGAGCCGGTTATATTTCGCCAGCCGCTCGCCGCGCGACAGCGAACCGGATTTGATGAATTCGGCTCCGACGGCAACTGCCAGGTCGGCGATGAAATCATCACAGGTTTCGCCGCTCCGATGGGAAATCATGATATTATAGCCGTGCTTCTGGGCAAGCTGGACGCACTCTACGGTCTCGGTGAGCGTACCGACCTGGTTCGGCTTAATGAGGATCGCATTAGCGACCCGGTGCCTTAAGCCCTTGCGGAAACGGCTAGTATTCGTCACGAAAAGATCGTCGCCGACCAGCATCATATCGCTTCCCAGCTCCCGGGTCAGCTCCTGCCATCCTTCCCAGTCGTCCTCGGCGACCCCGTCCTCGATCGAAACGATCGGGAACCTCCTCAGCCATTGGCGATAAAGCCCGATCAGCGTCGATGAAGTGAACTGGGCTTGGTCAAGCCTGAATATATAACGCTTTGTCGTCTTATCATAAAGCTCCGACGAACCGACGTCGATGCCGAATCCGACATCCTGCCCTGGCTTGTAACCGGCCCGCAGGCTGGCAGCCGATATGAATTCTAGGGCTTGGATGCTTGAAACGATATCCGGCGCATAACCGCCTTCGTTGCCCACGTCGGTATCGAAACCTCCCTCTTTGAGCACGTTAGCCAGCTTATGGAAAATCTCCGCTCCCATGCGCAATTCTTCCGCGAAGCTCAAGCGGGATTTCTTCTTGCGCATCGTCTTGCCGAAACGAGTATTCGGCAGCGGTATGATCATGAATTCCTGGAAATCAAGGTTCGTATCGGCATGCTTGCCGCCGTTGAAAATATTGAAGCACGGCGTGGGCAGGCGCATATCCGCCTCCTTATACCCATAGAGATCCGCGATGTGCCGGTACAAAGGCTTCTTTGCTAAAACCGCCGCGGCGCGCGCACAGGCCAGCGATACAGACAGTATAGCGTTCGCCCCGAGCTTGCGCTTGTCGGGAGATCCGTCAAGCTCGATCAAGCGGCGGTCGATATCGCGCTGGTCCAGGGCGTCAAGGCCTGCCAAAGCAGGAGAGATCGTTTTATTGACGTTTTCGACCGCCTTCATCACGCCCAAGCCCCCGTAACGGTGCTGGTCCCCGTCGCGCAGTTCATAGGCCTCGTGCGCTCCGGTCGATGCACCTGAAGGCACGGCGGCTTTTACGACCACGCCGTTTGACAGGCGTACGGATGCTTCTACTGTCGGGTTTCCCCGGGAATCAAGTATCTCCCGGGCTATAGTTTTCTTGATTACAGCCATAT
>CAYTAV010000016.1:0-7273 GCA_964435875.1 uncultured Gammaproteobacteria bacterium | reverse complement strand
TCGCTCTCGGCCGTCGAGATTGCCGGACCCTTGGTTATCGTGCCTTGCTCCTGCTCGAATTCATATATGAGGGCATAACCGGATCTTGATAAGCTCCGATAGATATAATCATTGCCGTTGGCAGCCGGATCCGCGGGCAAAGACAGATATTTATCCGGATAAGAGCCGTATCTTTCGAAACGATCCTTAAGCTCGGCCCTTACCCTGCTGATATCAGCGATCCTTTTCATATCCCTATAGAATGAGAGGTCTTTGTCGGTTACGATCCTGCTCGTCTGCACTGGCGGACTGGCTTCTTCCGGGCCGGATTCCAATTCAGCATCGGGACAACCGGGAAAGCTGCAATCCGAACCTGTCCTGCGCACGACACTGCCGTCAGGGCATGTCATTTGATCATCAGGACAATTTGCCGGAGCATCCTTCCCTGCTTTGCCTATGACCTGTTCGTAAATGACAACTGCTTTGGACCTCATGCTCCTGGCCGAGTTTTTAGTCCAGTCCGCGAAGCGCGGGATCAAAAAATATGCGCCAACGGGCAGAACGGCAACCACCAAAAGCACAACAGCCGCCGCAACGGCTTTCTTCCCCGGCTTTCTTGCAACTGCTGCGGTTTGCGCAGGCGATTCCTGCATGACACCCGGCGTACTTGCGACGTCAGCCACAGGCCCCGCAACCGGCTGAGTTTCAAGAAAAATGTCTTCGACTTGTCCTTTATTCTCGACTATCATCTGCTTAATGACTTAATAAGGCTCTGGGCCTGGCGGTCGTCCAAGACTCTTGGTTTCCTTGCCCAAGGTTTTGATGTATGGACCGCCTGGTCAAAGTTTGCCTGTTCCCCTTGGATTATAACCGTTGCTTACTTCATCGCCATCCTTGAATCCGTCTGCATCAGTATCGGGATTATTCGGATCGGTTTCATACTGCAGTTCTTCGGAGTCAGTAAGTCCGTCCATATCAGAATCTATTGCCAGGCCTGTTTCCGGCGCACCCGTTTCCGTAGTGCTTGAAATGGCGCCGGAAACCACGGAATCGTCTGCGGCAGGGCAGTCTACCGGGCAGGTTGATGTGGATTCCGGGCTCTTGCAGGCCCCATCTCCGCAATTCACGCAATAATAACTTTCCTGCACCTCGTTCCCGTCGCTTATTCTCGTCAATCCGGCACAACAAGCCTTGCCCGCAGCTGTCGTATCGATGCCGGCATCTGACTGCCCTTCGCCGAGACAATCCGTCAGCGTCCCGCTGGCCGTTTCTAAAGTATCCAGCTCTCCGCAATCATCAGGACAATTGCACTGGCTCTCTCCAGCGCCGCAGATCCCGTCTGGACAGGAGATGCAGATCGAAGAGGTCGCATGCTCAAAGCACGTACCGTCCGCCATCTCGCGATACGGCGAATCTTCCTTGAGGCCGACACAGCATACCGGAGGCATTCCGGAAGCGAGATCCCTGATTTCTCCTTCGCCAGTGCAATCTATCGCTTCTTCTTTCGCGGCATTCTCCTTGGTGCTGGTCGCCGGCGTCAAAGCAGGCTCATCAGAAGGAGCGGAGGCGAAAAGATTGCTCAGAAAATTAGGTTCGCTCGAGAAGAATTTGAAATAGGCAAAAGCGCCCCCAGCACCCAATACTAGCACGCCCAGCAGCGCGATAACGAACATCAGCGCTCCCGAACGCTTGCCGGGGCGTTCGAACCCCGCCGGCGGCGAAGCCATCTGGACCGGCTGTTCCGGCGGAGCCGGAGGTTGGGGATACTGGCCGGCGGGGACGTATTGTCCCTGTGGATAATTCTGGCCTGGCTGGCCTGGATTGACATTGTCGAACATAAGGCAGTTCAAACCCGGCTAAAGACCTTGCGGCTGTTCAGATACCTCTTGTTGCCGCAAAATCTTCAACTAAGGTCGTTATTATTGTAGTTAGATGTCTCAAAAAACAGCGCATTTATACTATTAGTCACGTAACGATACCTTTGAGGCCCGGCATGCTCTCGCCTCCCAGATAAGCCAGCATCGCCCCGCCCCCCGTAGAAAGCAGATCCAGGTAATCCGCCATGCCGCTCATTCTAACCGCTTCCTCGGTCTCTCCTCCGCCAGCGGCGCCGAAAGCCGAGCCGGATGCCCTTGCACAAACCAGCCGCGCGATTGCCAAAGTGCCGTGTTTGAAGCGAGGGTCTTCAAACTTGCCCATCGGACCGTTCCAGACGATCGTATTGGCCGCCTTTACAAAGCCGGAATAGATCCTGATCGTTTCCGGCCCAATGTCTAATATCGATTCGTTCTTACCGATATCATCGATGCGCTTGATCCTGACATCTTCTTGCTTGCCTTTTTTCAGCAAAACGACCGCATCGGACGGGATGTGTATCTTCCCGAACCTGAGCTTCTTCGCCATGGCGATATCCTTTTCACTAATAAGCGATTTTCCGACCTCAAGGCCTTTTGATGCGAAGATATTGTTAGCCATCGCTCCGCCGATCAGCACTGCGTCATATCGTTTGGCAAGAGCGGAAATCAGCCTGATCTTGGTTTCAATCTTCGCTCCTCCCATGATAGCTACGGCCGGGTGCTTGGGGGCAAGCAATCTATGGAGCCTTTCAACCTCGCGTTCAAGCAGCATTCCCGCATAGGGCGGAAGGTAGCGCTTGATCGCGCTGACTGATGCATGCTTACGGTGCGAAACGGAAAAAGCGTCGTTCACATAGATTCCCCCTCTAGCGAATCTGGCGAGGCTGGCGGCGAAACTGCGGGAATCCTTTTCCTCGCCGGGATAGAACCTCAAATTTTCGATAAGCGCGATCCCGCCCGGCTTCATGCGTTCGGCAAGACTGTAGTCGAAGGTCTCGATGGCATTACTATGATAATTAACCTTCTTCCCCAAGAGCGACTCGAGCGTAAGGCTGACCGGCTTCAGGTCCAGATTACTGTCGCGCCCGGCCGGCCTGCCGAGATGGCTGATGATGATGATTTTGGCCCCATAACGCGCGAGATAGCGGATCGTAGGCAAAGATGCGGCTATCTTGAAATCGTCAGCGACGCTGATTCGGCCCCCACGGCCCTTTTTAAGCGGAACGTCGAAATTCGACCTTAAAAGAACCGGAAGCGAATGCAGTTTTTTCACCTCCATCGATTTCAGCTTCTTGATCTTCATGGCAATATTTCAGTTATACCCAATCAATTCATATTATAACATATATCGAACTTTGTTTGAAATGCAAAAAGCGCATTTCTGCGCTTTGAATTTTTCGATTTTTCTGTACAGGGCTCCCCTGATAAACCCTCCGGACGAACAAACGATCAGCGTTTCGTACCGACTGACGGATCGATGCTGACCTTGGCATCCTTTCCTTTCCGTTTGATCGCCAACTCGACTTTTCCCCCGGATTTGAGCCTGAAAAGCGCGTCGGAAATGTTCATGTCCTGCGAAACTGGAATGCCGTTCGCATTTATGATGATATCTCCGTTTTCCAAACCGGCAAGGTCGGCCGGCCCCCCGGGCTTGACAGCAATGCCGTCTGCCCCTGCTACGACCAAACCGCCCTGCTTTTCCTTGCTTCCTGCATAATTTTCTAATAACAGGTAACTAAAACCAAGATCAGGCGCGGTTGTTTTCCCCCCGCTAAGGTAATTCCTGAGATGATAAGCCGCCAGGCGGGCATCTCTTAAGCGCATATCTTCTCCGATCAATGAAATGATTTGTCCTGAAAAAGACATCAGCGCCCCGCCTGCCAACTCTTTCGGGAGGTTGGTGACCAGGATAGGATTTTCGCCTGTCAGGCGAGCGCTTATCGGAGCGCTTGCCTGACTCCTGCCCCTAATGACCCCGGCGGTCATGACATATCCAGCATGCGAAGCGGCGACTAGCGCATCACCGCTCACGGCTGTGACTTCCGAGAACGCAGCGACAGCCAAACCGCTGGCGCGCAGTTTGACATAATAGATGCCCGCATCCTTGATTGCCACGGCTTTTTCCAGCTGATAGACGCTCCTGTCCGCAGTAATGCCTACATAATCTTTCATCAGCCGTTCGCTGGCTTCCGGAGCCGTGCCCGCAAATACCGCCCAACCATCCTCGGTAGCCATAAAACCCCTGGCCGCTGGAACGCTAAGGTCGTATCCCGGCAGGAAGGATTGTGAAGAAGTCGCTTCGCCGGTGTTTTTCTGGGCAGGGTCTTTCCTGGCTATCCAGACGAAGGTATTTGCCGCCTGACTGGCAACATCCCTGGCCTGGATGCCCTGTTCGACCACGACCTTCTTCGCGTCCCTGATGACTATGCCTCCGCCCGGCCAGTCGCTTTTTGAAATGTCGATAGCGCCAAAGAGCGGAATTCCCGATGTTGATGAAATGAAGTACGCATTCGCGAAGATCGCGCCAAGCACGCCGGCAAAAAACGCGGCTAAGAGCACCAAACTGGAATTTAGTATTGTTTTGCTGATTTTCATATCTTGCGATTCATATCCATCTTGAAGTAAGGAGTATCAAAGCGATACAGGCCAGACCGATTACGGCATACCGCCTGACAACCGATGCGCCGAGGTCGCCTTTGAGTGCATGGCGCGAAAGATTCGATACGATATAATAGATGATCGCCATCACCAGCCCTAATGCAGAAAAAGCCAGAGGCAGGAATGAGAGCGACCAAGCGGCTTCCGAGAATACCAGCCCTGCTACAGCGAGGTAAACTGCTCTTTCGCGGGAACCGGCACCCAGGCACCAAAATACGGAAAAGAGCATCGCCGTATAGGCAGCGAGGAGGATTATCAACGGCATCCAGACTGGGATATTCAGAAATGCTTGAACGGCGAACATCGATGATGAAGCAAGGAAGGACGTGATTGTCGTCCCGTAAAGCGCTAAAGGCGCGAGCGAGCCGCGAATAGCAGCTGTCGAAACGCCTTTGCCTGACGTATGTTTTAAGTATACATAAACGAGCAACCCGGCCACTGCAGCCGCAGAATATCTTAACATGGATGACGTAACAATCAGCCCGTAGGCGAACGACCCGCAGATCACGGGAAGCAGGAAGCTGGCATGAGGCAAACGGCCGACGAACATCCCCCGGCCTTCTTCAGGTTTCAAAGCAATCATCGAGACGGCTGTCCCGGTAATGATACAAGAAAGGGCGGACAGCCATACATAATCAGCAAAGACGGACGATGCTACGAGGCAGCCGGTAATGAATGCTGCGATGAAAAATGGGCTGGCGGCAAGATTCATCATACGGACTTATTACCCGCCGCGCCTGAACATGCCGGGGTCGATCTCTATCCAAAGACCGTCATCCTCCCTGAATGTAAAGGCTTTGAAACGTGAAGTCTTTTCGGTTTCGCTATAGACATATTCGACCTTGGTATCGGAACCGATCCGGTTGGAATAGAACGTCTTTTTGCCTTCCACAACAGGCTTTGTTTCAAGTTCGAGCTTCATTTTCCCCATCGGGCCTTGGAATATGATGAATTCCACCTCAATACCGCCGCTCTCTTCCTCCCTGTAAGAACCCTCGTCTTCGACCTCGAAATTATCCTTGATATTGCCGAGGATTTCCCGCCATTTATCGATATTCATATAAAAAATGTTAGGATCGATCCGCTAATTAATAATAGACTGCCATCGTATCCTGGTCGCGGATGCGGTTCTTAGCGACATTCTCGCTGATTACCCCTTGTTTCCAGAGGAATTCGATCGATTTATTCATCGTGATCATGCCTTCGCGCATGCTCGTCTGCATGATCGAATAAAGCTGCTCGATCTGGTTCGTCCGGATGAGATTGGCGACAGCGCGATTATTGATCATGATCTCCCTGGCGGCAACCAGCTGCCCACTGATGTTCGGCAGGAGGTGCTGGCTGATGACTGCCCGCAGGTTCGTCGCGAGCTGGTTCAGTATCAGCTGGTGCTGGTCTGCCGAGAACGAATCGACAATCCTTCGGACCGTTTCGGGCGCCGTTGTCGTATGGAGCGTCGAAAAGACAAGGTGGCCGGTTTCCGCCGCGGCCAGGGCGGCGGCAATCGTTTCCCTGTCGCGCATCTCGCCGACCATGATCACGTTCGGATCTTCGCGCAAGGCATGCTTGAGGGCGGACGCGTAGTCGTATGTATCCCTGCCAAGCTCGCGCTGTTCGATGATGCTCTGCTGTTCCTTGAAGAGGAATTCGATCGGATCCTCGATCGTGATTACATGCGCCCTCCTTTCGCGGTTGATGATGTCGATCATCGCCGCTAAGGTCGTTGATTTTCCGCTGCCGGTCGGTCCCGTGATAAGTATGAGGCCGTCAGCCAGATGGGTCAGCTTATAGATCACTTCGTTGAAGCCGAGCACTTCCGGCTTAGGAACCTCGGACGGGATGAGCCTGGCGGTCAACGCCGTCCCGCCTTCCTGGAAATGCAGATTGATGCGAAAACGGCTGCCGCGATGGTTGATGGCAAGGTCATGCTCTTTCTTGAGTGCAAAGACATCCAAAGTATCCTTGTCGACCAATTTTTCAAGAGCCGTTTTCAGCTCCTGGTCGCCTACAGGTTCATCGGATAGCTTGACAAGGTCGCCGTTAACCCTTAAAGCGGGCTTGCTACCGGCGGTCAGATGCAGGTCGGAAGCGTTTCTTTTAAGAGCTTCGTCAAAATATTGGATTATATCCATAAGCGGCTCTTAAGCTTTATTTACTACTAAAGCATAGCATAAAAACGTCGGATTTCAAATCCGGTGAATGCGTCAACGCACTGCAACCAAGCAACCAGCCTCGGTGCGAAGGCCTAACTCAATTAAGAGCCCAATCAGGCAGAAGGAGCGATTATTTCTTGCGCATAAAAAATGATCGGGACAAGAGCATCGCTAGCCCGCCAAGCGCGAGTCCGGCGATCGCTACGCGCGTCTTATCGATAATCTCTACGAATCTGGCGCCGCCCTCTTTTACTTCAATGAAACCGACTGGAACGGTTTTTGCCGTCAGTCCCATGCCGATACCCTTGCCCTTGTTCTTGATCTCGCCCTCCTCGCCGCTTTTGCCTCCTCCACCGCCGCCCCGCATCATTACGCTGGCGACGGGGATGATCGTCAAGCCCGCCTCGCGGATCGGATCGCCGAACGAAGCCTTGACGCCGCCCGCCTGTTCGATCTTCGCGGCTACGATCTTGATCGTTTCGTCTAACTGCATAGAATTATTTTATTAGTTAATGCTATATCGACCCCTTAAGTATGTATCGGTTCGATTAATTTATTGTGAAGCATCCCGAAACAATAACCGCTCCGCAGGCTTGCGGAGCGGTTTTCATTGACCAGAAGGGTCTA
>CAYTAV010000015.1:0-22704 GCA_964435875.1 uncultured Gammaproteobacteria bacterium | reverse complement strand
TCCCTCGCCTTCCCGATATCAGCCCAGGTCGCGGGGACGTCGCCCGGCTGCATCGGCAGCATGCGCTTCTCCGCTTCCCTGCCCAACCCCTTTTCCAGCTCGCTGATCAACGCTGAAAGCTCTTCAGGCTTGTCGTTCCCGAGGTTGAAAATCTCGTATTCCCAGTCGGTCTGCATGACTGCGATGATCCCGTCGACAATATCATCGATAAAAGTGAAATCCCTCCGCATATTGCCGTGGTTGTAAACCTCGATCGGTTTGCCGGACATGATCAGGTTCGCGAACTTGTAAAGCGCCATATCCGGCCGGCCCCAAGGGCCGTAGACCGTAAAAAACCGCAAAGCGGCGATCCTGATCCCGTACAGATGGTAATAAGTATATGCGACCAGTTCATCGGACCGCTTGGTCGCCGCGTATAGAGAAATCGGCTGATCGACCGGATCGCTTTCGGAAAATGGCTGCTTAGCATTCCCTCCGTAAACGGAAGATGACGAAGCGAAAATGAACTTCCCGACCTTCCCCAATTTCGCCTGTTCTAGCAGATTGATGGTTCCGAGCACATTCGATTGTTCATAAATCCAGGGGTTCGAAAGCGAGTGCCTTACTCCGGCTTGCGCCGCGAGATGGCAGACCGAATCGAACTTGAATTTTGAAAAAAGCCGCTCGACTGCTCCACGATCAGCAATATCCAGCCGTTCGAACTCGTATCTGCGCCCAGCCATGAGGGAATTCATCCTGTCGCGCTTTAGCTTTTCGCTGTAGTAATCATTGAGATTGTCAATGATGACGACCTCGGCTCCGGCGTCGGCCAGCCTGCGCGCGGCATGCGCGCCGATGAATCCAGCCCCGCCAGTTACCAATATTCTTTTTCCTTTATAAACGTTTTCCTGCATGTTTCCTGTGCTGGCCGCATTCCATGGTTTGTACCGATACAAGAAAAAACAGCCTTCTAATTTATCATGCTTAACCTCAATAATTCTGCTTGTTATCCAGCCATCCGATGGTATTCCTAATGCCTTCGCGCAGAGCTGTTGACGGTTTCCAGCCGAGTTCGCGCTCGGCGCGGGCGGATGAAAGCATACTGCGCCTGACCTCGCCGGGGCGGTCGGTTAGACGGTCATATGCGAAAGGTTTGCCGGTTGCCTCTTCGATGAACCTGACCAGGTCATTGACGCTCGTCTCGATCCCGGTGCCGATATTGAAAACGCCGGCGCCCTTGTCCATCGCTTTGAGACAGGCTTCGGCCAGGTCGAGTACGTAGACGTAATCCCTGGTTTTGGATCCGTCCCCGAAAAGCGAGGAGCGCTTGCCTTCAGACTGGTTATACGTGAAGATCGAGATTACGCCCGCTTCCCCTCCCTTGTATTGCCGCGGTCCGTAAACATTAGCCGGCCGCATGACGCAATATTCGAATCCGTAGATGCCGGACATGAAGGCCAGGTGCCTTTCTGCGGCATACTTATGGATGGCATAGGGGGATGACGGGCTGACCGGATAGTCCTCGCCGGCCGGCGAGGTCAGGTCGTCATACAAGGCTCCCCCGGACGACATGAACAAAACCTTTTTTACATCGTACTTACCGGAGGCCTCGAATACGTTAAGGCTGCCGATTAAATTGACCGCGTTATCCAGTCTCGGATCCTCGACGCCCTTGCGCACATCGATTTGCGCGGCAAGATGGTATACCTGTTCGAAGCGGCCTTCCTGCATTATATCATCGACCAAGGCCTGGTCACGGATATCGGCCTGGATAAAACGCGCTTCTTTATTTACGTAATCGCGCCTGCCCGAAGACAGGTCGTCAAGCACGACGACCTTGTCGCCCCTCCCTATCAACGCGTCTACCAGGTGCGAGCCGATAAATCCCGCGCCTCCGGTTACCAGGCAAGCTTTCATATCAAAGATTGATTAGTTTCTCGATCTGCTCTTTGATCGCGAGCTATTCGCGCAAGCTGTTTTCAAGCTCAATGCTTATATAAAACGGTAGAAATCCGATGTAATCCCTCAAATACTCAAGCTCTTCAAGGTCCTCGAGATAATGCTTGCTGTAAAGCATGTAATCTTTACCCGTGATATAATGCTTGAATTTCTGGGCCTTCCTGCCCAATGCCGAGATATGCGAACAGCCTATCATGTGGCTGTTCAATATTTCTTCAAAATTTGCGTATGTACTATTCCCCTGCAGCCTGCCCATATCGGCCCAGTGCGCGGCATCAAGGCATATTCCCGCGATGTTTTTCAAGACCTCCATGAACAGCTGATCGATTTCTTCGCAATTCTCAAGAAAAACTCTATTCCGGTACTTCTTGTTTTTCAGGATTTCGAGCGTCTGCCGCCTTACATGGCTATGGATGTTAAAAACCTCGGTCCCGAACCTGCTAATCAGAAAATCTAACTCCCATTTTTCTGCATCATCCCTGAGATGGACATGCGGCACTCTTTCAAGGCAGGTACTTTCGAGCAAATGATAAAGCTCTTTGCGTTCTTCAAAGTTAAGAACCGTAGGAAACAACGCGATCTGTTTTATGCCGTACTCATCTATCTCGCCAACCTTGCTCTTCCAATCCGCCCTTTGAGTGGTTGTCAGCCCTAGCAGGATCTCATGCCTCATAACTCTTTAAGCCGTCTTGCTTATTTCCTGTATGCCGTCGCCATAAACGCCCTTGAGCAGATCGAGGTCCTTGCCCGTCGACACGAGCAGCTCGACATTCTTGTCGCGCATGGCTTCAAGCAGGCGCATGCCTTTTTCATCGCCCACAAGCCTTCTATAAATTTCAGAAAATGCGGCAAAATCCTTGATGAAACAATGCCCGCCCGCGCCGCGTCCGCCGCTGTCCGGCTTCTCGCTTTTCATCTGGTAGGCATCCCCGCCCGGCGTGCCGCTCTTATGCACCGGAATCATATGGCTCGGCCCGATGCGCGGATCAGCCGCCATCGCCTCGCGCACCTCTTCCCATTCGATGCCCAGCTCGCAAGCGAGATCGTAGAGCAGATTGATATATACAACCTTGAAAAAGAACCAGTTATTGCCGCCGTATTTGATCAGTTCGGCGGTCTTCGCGCCTACGATCTTCGAATATTTGGCCGGAGGCAAAATATCCAGCACCGCCTGGGCGCGCGAACGGTATTGCTCGTCGTTTTTCGGTATGCCGATTATGTTTCTGATCGGATGAGAGGCGTCATGTGCAGCGGACGCCTCAGTCAGGAATTCCGGGGAATGCATGACATAGATTTCCGGATTCTCTTCCTGTAACTTCTCTGTTGTTCCCGGCAGAATTGTCGATTTGATTACGGCTGTATTTCCGCTTCCGACCTTCCTGATAACTTCGCGCAAGATGCTAGGATCAAAACCCTGCGGGGTCGATGGCGTCGGCACGGCGATAAAGACGATTTCGCATTTCGCTATCTCGTTGCCGTTGTTCACGTGAGGCTCTTCCAGTCCGTATCTGACAACCTCGTAACCCCGGCGCTCAAAATCATCGGCATAATTCCTACCGATCCAGCCTTGGCCGATGAATCCGATCTTTGCTGGCATATTTTTTGCTTATTTGTAATTTGGCTTCCTCTTAGCTATTATTTAATATAAGAGGCTTAATGTCAAATAAAATAGTACTATGGATGCCTAGAAAAACGCGGCTGTTTTCTGGAAAAACGACGAGCCATGGATTCCTTTGCAAGCGGCGGCTAGGCATCCGTATAAGACTTTATGCGGATCTTGTATATCATCACCCAATCCGAGCTGGGAGGGGCCCAGAAATACGTGCTTGATCTCGCCAGCGGCCTCGGGGAAGGCTACGAATCCGTTGTCGCGGTCGGCGAACAGGGAGAAGACGGCGAATTAGCCGGGAAGCTAAAGCAGAGCGGCCTATCTTTTTTCGAGATCCGCCATTTAAAGCGGTCTATTTCGCCGGTAAACGACCTGCGGGCCGTCTTCGAGCTTCTGGGCCTGATCAGACGGATTAAGCCGGATATTATCCATTTGAACAGCAGCAAGGTTTCGATCCTGGGCTCGATCGCCGCTTGGCTTTACAGTAAATCGCGAAGCGCGAACCCGGCCTTGCAACCAGCGCAAAGCAAGCCAAGAATCATCTATACCGCCCACGGCTGGGTCTTTAGCGAGCCTTTACCGGGATGGATGCGAATAGCCTACAAATCCGCCGAGAAACTCACCGCGCCCTTGAAAGATATGATCATCTGCGTATCCGAATCCGACCGGCAGGCCGCTCTGGATGAAAAGATAGCTTCGCCCGGAAAATTGATCACTATCCATAACGGCATCGCGCCAGTTAATTTCCTTGAGCCGGACGAAGCGCGGGATGCTGTTATCTCAAAAACGGGAAGACCCGAGCTATTCAGGAGGAATCTGCGTCTCGTTTCCATCGGCAACCTCTACCCGACCAAAGGTTATATCCATGGGATTGAAGCTGTTAAGATCCTCATACGCGACATGAAGGCAGACGCAAGCTATGTTATCATGGGCGAGGGCGTTGAACGCGCGATGCTGGAACGCCGAATCAAAAGCTACGGGCTGGAAGATCGCGTCGCGCTGGTTGGCAGAATCGAGGATGCTCCACGGCTTTTGAAAGCGTTTGACATCTATGTCAGTCCGTCCGTCAAAGAAGGCCTGTCATACACGCTGATCGAGGCTATGCAGGCAGGCTTGCCGATAACCGCGACCGGCGTCGGCGGAAACCCGGAACTGATCGACAAGCTTTCAGGAGTCATCGTTCCGCCGGCCGACCCTGGCGAGCTTGCGCGCCAGATCTTAAAGCTCTCGAACGACCGCATGAAAATGACCCTGCTTGGCAGCAATGCCCGCGAAAGGGCGCTGAAAGACTTCTCGCTTCAAAACATGCGTAAAAAGACCTACGAAATTTACGGCTGATAATAAAAACCCCGCATAGGACGCAGGGTTAAAGGCTGTACCAGCCGGAAGAGCCGGCGTCGACATCATTGATACCATGGATCGCACGCGTCCCCGATTTAACCGGTCCGCAGTGCTCTCGTGCTGGCCCCTCCTGGATCAACTCTTCGATCTCCATCAGCAGGTAGCGCTCCTCGTTGGTCCGTCCCAGACCGACAACCTCCGGCCGGGAGAGAAGCTCATACGCCCTTGCTAATGTCTGGCAAACTCTTTCGCAATACTCGCAGTTTAGCGCCATAGCACATCCTCATTCATGGATCTTTGGAAAAGAACTCTCGTCCCAACTCGACCTTCCATCCCCTGATATCGGTATTTCCTCTCCCAGATACTTAGGCTCAGACCTGAAAACTATATCATACAACGCTTTGAGATTGGCTAGTTTTTCTCGTTTGCGGAAATATCCAAGCTTGGCATAATTTTGCCTGTCAGCGACGACGCCGACAGCGTCCAAACCGAGCCCGCGAGCGATGAAAAGCGCGCGCGGCAGATGGTAAGCCTGGGTTACGATGACAAGGTCAGTGGCGCCGAATACCGCTTTTGCCCGATAGATACTGTCGTAAGTATCGAAGCCCGCGTAATCGAGAAAAACATCCTCCGGCGGGACGTGCAGGTCGAGGATCAGTTTTTTCGCCGAGTTGACCTCGTCGTATTCATTGCTCCCATGATCGCCGCTCATGATCAGTTTATCGGCTTTGCCCCCGGAATAAATCTCGACCCCTGTCAGTACGCGGTCTTCCAAAACAGGACTTAACCGGCCGTCAGGGTAGATCCTTGCTCCGAGCACTAAAACGGCCTGCTTGTGCGGAACGCTATCAGCCGAAAAGATCCCGTGCTTGGATATTGCCGCAAATATTCGGTCCACGCCCAATACGGCTCCATAAATCAATAGAGCGGTCGCGAGAACCGCCAGGCCAGTCTTTGCAATTTTTGTCTTTGGTAATAGGCGCATTTTCCGCTACATAGGCTTTTTAAAGTATTTGCGCTTTTTCAGGTCATCAGGCATATACTCCTGTTCTTCCTGATAGTCGAAATTAGGGGAGTATTTGTAATCCTTGCCATACCCGAGCTCGCGCATCAGTTTTGTCGGGGCGTTCCTGATATGCAGAGGCACCGGCAGGTTGCCATACTCGCGCACGTCCCTGGCTGCATTGCCGTAAGCGATGTATAACTCGTTCGATTTCTTGCATTTGGCCATATAGACGACTGCTTGCGCCAGGATCACGTTCGCTTCCGGCAGGCCGATGAAGTGGCACGCCTGGAAGGCGGCTACTGCCTGTTCGAGCGCGCGCGAATTCGCAAGCCCGATGTCTTCCGAGGCGAACCGCACGATGCGCCGAGCGATATACAACGGATCCTCGCCAGCCTCGAGCATGCGTGCCAGCCAGTAGAGAGCGGCGTCCGCGTCCGAACCGCGCATGGACTTGTGCAGAGCCGATATGATATTGTAATGCTCCTCCCCGTCCTTATCGTAAAGCAGATGCGACTTCTGGAACGCGTCCTTGACTGCATCTGCGCCGATCTCATGCGCTATGCTGCCTGCGTACTCGAGGACGTTCAGCGCGGTCCGCGCATCCCCGTTCGACAGCCGTGCTACCAGCCTGATCGTCTCTTCGCTGATCGACAATTGCTTGCCGCCGAGGCCCCGTTCGCGGTCAACCAGGGCGCGGCGGATTATCTTTTCAAGGTCCGGTTCGGCCAGGCTTTCCAGCACGAATACTCGGCACCGGGAAAGCAGGGCCGGACGCACTTCGAAGCTCGGATTCTCGGTCGTGGTCCCGATGAATATCACGGTGCCGTCCTCGACATGCGGCAGGAGTGCGTCCTGCTGTGCCTTGTTCCAGCGGTGTATCTCGTCGATGAACAGGATCGTCTTCCTGCTGATGATCTCGTTCTCTTTGGCGCGGTCGATAATCCTCCTCAGGTCGCGCACGCCGCTCGTTACTGCAGAAAACTGGATGAATTCAGCATCGATATGCCTGGCGATGATCCTAGCCAATGTGGTCTTGCCGCTTCCCGGCGGACCCCAGAGAATCATCGAAGGAATATCGCCCGCCTCTATGGCTTTGCGCAGCATAGCTCCGGGGCCCAGGACCTTTTCCTGGCCGGCCAGCTCCGCGAGTTCGCGAGGCCGCATTCTGTCCGCGAGCGGTGTTTTCTTTGATTCGGCCGTCATATCGTAATCTTATTTAAATCGGATGAAAATTGCAAGAAAAGGCCTTCCGGCGGAGGAAGGCTGTTTTTTGAAGGAAATTCGCTATTTTTAAAGCAATACGCCCTTCTTGATGATGTCCGGCATGATCTTGTTCCTTATGATCGGAGAAACTCTCGAATTATCGAGGTCCTTCCTGCCGAGCCAGTGGAACGCGATGATTTCAGATGAAGGCTCTGGATGGCCGGACAACCGGCCTTCGTATAAGCGGATAGAAACATCCTTTGACGGATCGCCGGCGGCGGCATCGTTATACTCACCGATCAATGACAGACTGCCAATAACGACGTCCGCTGATAATTCTTCCCTGATCTCGCGTGCGAGGCAGCTGATTTCGTCCTCTCCTGGATCTAACTGGCCTCCCGGCATAATAAAATCCGAGGTGAAGTTATCCTTCTCGCAAACCATGAACTTAGTGCGGTCTGGAGACATGATCAGCAGGCCGATTTTGTTAAAATATGCCATCTTTTCTCCTTAAGCGACTTTTTTTCCGCGTCTTTTAATTACCGCCGAACCGTCTTTGACGGCCGGCAAAATCGCGCAGGATCGTCTCGACGTCCGATTCCTCGAAATCCGGCCAGTATTTCTTTAGGAAGTAGAGCTCGCTGTAGGCCGCCCTCCACAAAAGGAAATTGGACAGGCGCATCTCTCCTCCCGGCCGGATAATCAGATCTGCATCAGGGATCAGCTCCCCGTTATACAGGTATTTGCCGACCATATCCTCGCGGATCTGCTCCTCCTGGATCTTATTCTTCATCATTTTCTTGACCGCATCGATTATTTCCTGCCTCCCGCCGTAATTCAAGCAGATGTTAAGGATGCCTTTAACGCCGAACTGCGTCGCTTCTTCGAGCTTAGCGATCGCTTCCGGCAGGCCCTCCGGGAGCGAATTGACTATCCCGCTGACTACGATCCGATAGCCGTTCTCAGCCGCTTTTTCGAGCTCGTTCTCGATCGCTTCCCTGAAAATTTTCATCAGGTACCCGACCTCATCCTGGGAACGGTTCCAATTCTCGGTAGAAAACGCATAAACTGACACGCATCTGACCCCGCGCTTGTAGAACCATTGCGGAACATCGCGCATCTTTTCAAAACCTTTCTTGTGTCCCTCGAAAGTCGGCAGGTTGCGCTCGCGCGCCCAGCGGCGGTTGCCGTCGAGAATGATTCCTACGTGGACCGGAACGCCCTTGATATTCTTATCCGGCATAATTATGGAGCTTATTTGATCTGTCCGGAGGATAGTCAGCCGCTTTTCCTGATCCTGACCAGCTTCAGCCTTTCTCCGGCGCCGCTTAAAATTACTATATTTTCTTTCGGGATGTCAAATGCACACGCGAGATACCTGATCAATTCCTGGTTAGCCTTGCCCTTTTCCGCGGGAGCCGCAATAGCCAGCTTGACCGTCCCATCGGCCATGATCTCGAGGCATTCTGATTTTGAAGCCCCCGGCCTGGCTTTTATGCGCAGATAAAGCTCCCTCGAGCCATTTAATTTTTCTTTAACCGCATTCAACATAATTTTGGGTTGCCAGGGCTTCTTAAAATCCTTCATTCCTCAAGCATGATATAACCAGCCATGGTTTCAAGTACTTGAGGCTTGTCCCTGCGGTAGGAAAAATAGCGTTCATCCCCGCAATATGTGCAATCCCTGCTGATCTGGATATTGGCGGCAGGGATCCCGCTACCCGACAACTGTTTGAGCGCGACTGTCGCCATGCGCAGAAACGACCTGTTGCCCCGGCGGACCATAGCATGGCTGTAGCCCGCAAAGCTGGATTCGAGGTCGTCCTGGATCTCGAAATGGCAGCTTTTGAGGTGCGGACCGATCCTTACCAGCATAGATTCCGGATCAGCTTCAAAATTCGTCCGCATCTGCCGGATCGTATTCGGCAGGATGCCTCGCAGGAGCCCTTGCCAGCCGGCGTGCGCGATGCCGATCGATGCGCTGCGCGGGCAAAAAAAATAGACCGGCATACAGTCCGCGACGGTCACAACCAGAGCTATGCCGCTGTCTCTCGTGATCAGTGCGTCAAAATTTTCGATCCACCTGCCCCCGTCTTTGCATGAGACAAGCGCGGCATCGCTGCCATGCACGGTACGAGCGGAAATGATGCGGCCTTCTTGTATGCCGAGAGACGAGAAGAATCTTTTTCGGTTCTCGTAAACGGCGCTTTCGTTTCCGGAAGAGGGCTTCATCGACCCGTCTGATTTGCATGAAATGCCGTAAACCGCCTTAAAGCCTAGACGGCCTTGTTGATCGGGCATATGAGAACTGTTATTTTTCAGCGAAAAGGATGGCGTTGGGGATGTCCCGGCCGGGACCCACCATCATCTCATCGTTATAGAACAACGCGGCAGAATAACCGCCATCGAGATTTAGCGCATATTCCACGCCCAGCCCCTGCATTATCTCGCCGAGGTCAGGAACTGTGGCATTACGCGCAATGACGAGATAGATCGTACCGTCCTTATAACCGATCGCGTTCCGGAGCGCTTTTGCAATCATCTGTTTCCCGTCAAGCTCCCATTCGATCAGGTAATTCATGTAGTCCTGGATCAGCCGGGGTTTGCAGCCGATCGCCGCTTGTAGCTTTTTAGTCGTTGTCGCCTCGAATTGGGCGACACCGGCGAATTCGCGCGAATCCTTGAAATAATGGAAACTGTTATCCTCATCAAACGCGATGATCGGCCCGGTCGTCCAGTATTTGAGCTGATCGGCGTTCACTAGCGTGCGCGCATACGAATTGAACACGGGATAGAAGGAATAATTCCGCGCCCCGCAGGCGTTCGACGAGCAGAAGTATGTCCCGTTGATGGCGGCAAAGGCCTTGTTCTCCACGACATAATCGATAAGCGGGCGGGCCGGGCAGTTGGTCTTGCAGCTGTCCTTGCTTGCCGTGTCGGTTATGACCTTGAGCTTCGGATTTCTAAGGTCGATCGTGACCATGTCGATGACGAAGCTGCCGCTCGGCGTCGTAGTCGAGAAATGCCGGTAAGAGCTGTAACTATCGATGGATTCATCCATGCCTTTCTTATGGATCGTCGCCAGGTCCTTTCTTGAAATCCCGAGTCCGAGCTCGCGCATCACGCGGAATGCGTCAGCGGGACGACCCAGGTAATATTTCTTCAAGTCCTGCGGATTGATATACCAGGCCTCGCCCTTTTTCTCGACCTGCAGGACGATCCTGCCTGATAATCTATTCGCAAGCTCCCTGTCGCCTTCGACGCCCATGCCGGGTCGCGCGATCTTCTGGAATTCCGCCTCCCTGATGCCGAGTCCGAGCTCGCGCATCACGCGGAATGCGTCAGCGGGACGACCCAGAAAATACCTAAGCTTGTCTTGCGGATTGATATACCAAGCTTCCCCGTGCCGCTCGACATCGAGCAGGATACGGCCGATCAGGCCCGCAGGCGTAGCAGCGCTTGCCACCCCGGGAATCAATAATATTAAGACAAATAACGATTTTGTAAATACTCTCATGCTCTGTTTTTTGAAATATCCCGTTAATTATATCACGGCCTGACAAAAGAATTCAAATTTAAAAAACCGCCCTACTGTGAAACAAGGCGGATAAACCGGATTTTAACACTTTTCGCATCTACGAGGAGCAATGGAGCCGGAACACCTGGCGCAAGGATATCAAAGGTCCGTAACACAGGGCTCATCTTCGAAGATCAGCCGTGTCTCAAAGAGGTAATTATCCAGAGAATCCGAAGCATGAGCTGCATTATGGGTCTTGTCTTCACCGAAGAGCCTTCTCACCGTGCCAGGATCTGCTTTTTCAGGATCGGTATCTCCAGTTATTACGCGCGCAAGCTCGATTGCATTCTCGCCTTCGAGTATCACAGCCCAGCTCACTCCCGAAATCATGTAGTTAGCAACCTCCTCATAGAAGGGGGCAGTCTTCTTATGCCCATAAAGCCTGCCTATCAACTCTCTATCAAACTGCACAGGATCGATACGTATGATACGCAGGCCGGCTTTTGCGTAACATGACATTATGAAAGGCACATTATAATCCATTCTGGGCTTGATAATAACCAAGGTCTTTTCAATCATTAACCACTCCCTGTTTTAAAGGTCGTTGTTGGATAGGTCCTGGTTTAGGCTTTTGAATGTCCTTAGAAGCAAGTTAGCACCACGCCCAAGGCTTTGTCAATCTTGCGGCTATTATTGTTTGCCGATTGCCGCGACTATTCTATCGCCGAACTCTGCGGCTGCTGCCGGGCCGACGGCCGTAATCAGCCGGCCGTCGACTGCGACGGTCGTGCTAGAAATCAAGGCTCCGGATTTTTCGAGTTCCGATCTGACCCCCTCCCAGGATACAGCCTGTCTTCCCTCAAGGATGCCGGCACGCGCCAGAATCTTCGGCGCGACGCAGATCGCCGCCGTAATCTTGCCTGCTGCCTCGAATTTGCGGGCCAGCAGCATCAAGCTGTCATCATCGGCTATCTCCGCCATGCCTGGCCCGCCGATGAAAACGACTGCCCTGTATTCTTCGGGGACGATATCGCTTACAGTCTTATCAATCGTGATTTCCTTGTTTTGGACGCTCTTAGCAGAACCTTTCTGGATCGAAGCGACTGTTACTTTGATGCCGGCCTGCTCGAAAATCCCGCGCGGCAGGAAATATTCCTCGTCGCGTACGCCGGCTGGCGCGACGACCATCAGAATGCCGCCCTCGGCATTTGTGTTCTTCTGCATGATAGTATTCGCTGGCGCTGGCGGTGGAAGCAGCGGCACCTCTGCAGGAAAAAAAGCCTGCTGGGCAATATATGCGCCTGCACCGACCAGAGCCAGTATAAGGAAAATGATTAGGTTTTTTACGGTATTCTTCAGCATGAATACGCTGATATCAATTTATTATTTCATAATCTGCTCCCGTTTTTTTCATCTCGAGTTCGAGCTCCTCGATCTCTTTCAAGTCTGACAGCGCGTTTGCTTTGAGATATTTGTTCGATACCGTATATAGCGTATCACCGATGTAGAGGCTCCGCCTGATCACCGAATCCCACCCGTAGTATCTTGGCATGATCTCCTCCTCCGGCATGCTCGCAGCTGCCGCGCCCTGCTTCCTGCCGTGGCTGATCCTCCCCTTGAGTTCGATCTTATCAGGCTTAACGGAAAGCACGGCCGCTCCCTGGAAATTCTGATAATATCTCAAGCCGCCTTCGGCCAGGCTGACCGGCAAGACCAGAAGGTTCTTTTCTTTTGAGAATAGCACTGCCTTATGGTCGCGGAGTGCATCCGAATTGCTGCCCGCGCCGCCCAGAACCAGCTTTGCGGCTTCCCGCGGGTTAGCGATGTCCGAGACGTCGAAAAGTGAGATCTTAAGACCCTTGGTCGCGGTGCCGCCCCAGCTGTTCTCTTCCGTGTCCTGGCCGATGCCGATCAACAGCTTGTCGTCGTATGGATGCAGGTAGTTCGAAAAGCCAGGTATCTTCAGCTGTCCAAGAACCTTCGGATCTTTCGGGTCGGACAGGTCGATCGCGAAAAGCGGATCGGTCTGCTTGAACGTGACCATGTAGGCGCGGTTTCCCATAAAGCGCGCCGAATAGATCCGTTCGCCCCTTGCGAGCCCTTCGACCGCGCCGATCATCTTCAGATCCTTATCCAATACAAAAAGGTTTGAATATGACTCCTGCTCGTTCTCATCCAGAAATTCTCCCCAGCTTCGCCCCTTGGTCGTCGCTATCCGGAAATATCCCCCGGATTCATCCATGGAAAACTGGTTCAGGACGCTGCCCGTAACTTCACCGCTCGCCTTATATTCGATCTGGCGGCCGGCTAATGCGATCTTGTGGATGACTGTTTTCTCAAGCTCCTTGGAGATCTCGCGGTATTTTGCCTTGAGCTTTACGAGCGAATCGTCCTCGAGCTTCTTTTGCTCGTCTTCAGGCAGCCTGGAAACGAAGCGCTCGATGACCGCCATGATCTTTTCCTGTTTCTCGCGAGCCGTCAAGACCGCGCTTTCGGCCTGCTCGATCTTCTCGATCCTTTCCTTGTCTTTCTGCGTTAATTTCGGGAAAACGAGCTCGCGCATGACATCCAGCATCAGCTCGTATTCCGATACGTATTTCGTATAAGTCACATAGGCGCTGGACTGCGATACATACATATTCTGGTTCTCGGAAAGCAGATAGACCTCCTCGCTGACCTGCTCGGCCGCATCGGCGATATTGATGGCGGCGATCGAGGTATAATGATAATTCGAATAAGGGATGTCGATATAATAGACGTCCGGATTTATGCATTTCGCCTCCCCGCAAGCGAGGGGCAGGGAATCGCCTTTTTCAAGTATGCGCGGCAATGGCACGGGATCGTCCAAATACGAGGAATAATTAGAGATCACGAGATAGGCGTAGTCGCCGATCAGCCGCGAATCGACGAAACTGCCCTCGAAATCGAGGTCCCGCAACGGGCGCGGATTCTTGCGGTCGCTAATGTCGAATACTTTGAAGAATACATATGGGGAATAACGCTTATAGCGCGTAACCGCTTCATCCCTGTAAGAGGACGTATCATTACCATACACGGCTAGCCGGTCGCCTTTCAGATAGATATCCTGCGGGACTGACTCGAACTTGATCATCGAAATGATTTCCATCCCGCCAGGCGGAACAGCCTTGACAATGAAAAGACTGTTCTTTGCGACGGCATAGATGAAGGCTCCGTCGGTTTTGACGATGTCTGCCTCGTCCACGCCCTCGACCTGGATGTTCGTCTTCGAATAATCGCCCGCCGCGGCTGCATCTTCCTCGATCCCCCCGGTGCCGATATTCTCCGCTTGCTTCGCAGCCTTCCCGCCGAAGGATGCCTGGCTGTCTATGGCCGCCTCAGGCATCGCGATATCCATGCCCTGCATGCCCGGCATGGCGCTTCGGCCGTAGCTGACGGCAGCCGCTCCTTGATTGTCTTCGAGAAACTGGGCAAGCTCTGCATAATCTTTGAATTTCCTGATCTCTGATTGCCTTGCCAGCGTTGAAGTCGACGACATGGCGCCGGATCGCAGTTGTTCGTTCCCAGTCGAAACATCGTTACCGCCAACGGCAGGATTGCCTGGCCGGACCTTATTCTTAACTTGAGAACAGCCCGAAAGCATAGTCGCGCATAAGATCATTATTACTAACGCTTTTACGCCATCCGGCCTGCTGGATGATTTTCCATTTTTTAACATATGATGAGCATATTTATAAGCGCTTACCCAAATATACGTTTAAAATAGAGGTTCGTAACGTTATTATACCAAAAAAAAGGGCGGCCGTAACTAAGCCGCTGGCGTACCGAGTGCGTTGCTGGTCCTGGTAATTCCTTAGGTCCCGTCGAAGATCTTCATAGTATACCTCTCGACCGGCGCGAGATCGTCGGTCAGGATCGGCACATCCTGGTCGATCTTCCCGGTATAGAGGTTGTTTGACAGGTCGCCTGCAACGATCGCCCCTCTGGCTGCAGAATCTTCCGATTTGCTGGCAACCAGTATCAAGTTGCCGGGTTTTGCCGGATCCATCAAGCGGTTGACCATGTATACATCCACTCTGGGAAAAAATTCCTTATAGGTCCGGTACTCGGCGCGGAAGAACCTGCCTGCATCGCCTTCCAGCGCCGATATCATGTTGACGATCGCGACGCCCTCGCTATCCAGCGCTTCATATACCCGCTGGACCGCTTCCCTGGTCGTCAGCTGGAAAGGGATGGAAAGCGCCGAATTGAAAGCATCCATGAAAACTGCGTCATAGCCCGCCGGATGCCGGTTGAGGAACGTTCGTCCGTCTTCGTGATAGATTGCCAGGCGCGGATCTTCTGGAAGGCTGAAATACTTTTGCGCGAGGCTGGTTATCACAGGGTCGATCTCGACGACATCCGTGCGAGCGCCGGGATCGCGCCTGAGGATATCTTTGGGGAGCGCATAGGCTGATCCTCCGATAACGAGATATTTCCCCGCCCCGGCCGCATAGTCTCCCGCGAGCCTGAAGAATCTAATATAATCGAAGACCGGCGCGTCGTCCTTGTCGGTGAAGACCGCCCCCTGGATGCCAAACGGGTCGGTTTGGATGAGCCTGATGGGCCTGCCGGTTCTGCCGTCGATGCTGTCGCGGATGGTGATGTTTGCGTATGGAGTATCTGTGCGCAAAAATCCCCTGGATTCCGCGGCCCTGGAAAAAGACAGGCTCCCCGCTTGCGCGGTCAGGGCTACGGCCAGGATCACGATGCGGACCTTCCGGTATGCGCCCCCATAAGCGAAGAACGACGTCAGTGCCAGCATGACGGCGAGCGAATAAAGCATGTTCGTACTGCCGAAATATGGGATCAAGAAGAAACCGGCAGCGAAAGTGCCGGCGATACTGCCGAGAGTCGATATCCCATAGAGCATTCCGATATCGGCACCTGCCCGCGTAAGGTCGCTAAGCTTCAATTTTGCGGCATAGGGCGAGATCGTTCCGAAAAAAAAGCTCGGTAAGCCGAACAAGGCGAACGACGAGCAAAGCGCTTTCAGCCTTAGATCGGGTATCTGCCAGGCCAATTCGAGAACTGAATCTTTGAAAACCGCCGAAAAAAGGACGGATACTGAAGCGCCGAAGAGCAAACCGGCGAGCGCGCCATAGTTCGCGTGGCGGTCGGCTAAACGGCCGCCGGCGAGATAGCCGGCGCTAAGCATGCCGAGCACGACTCCGATCAGGGCGGCCCAGACATACAGCGAAGTTCCGAGCACGGGTGCAAGCACGCGGGAACCTACCAGCTCGAATATCATGACGGCTGCCCCGGAAATGAAAACGATTATCTCGAGATTGAATTTATATAAATATGATAACATTTGGCTTATTAACAATTATAGCTCGATATGAACCAGGCTGCCAATGCAGGAAACATTGCTTCCGGGATTAATCATCTTATCCTTCGTAAAGACTGCATCTTCGAATTGGGAGGTCTTGCCCCTGAATCTTCCTCCTGGAGCTTCGCTTTCGATCAGCACCTCGGCTATCTTACCCCTACGGCTGGCCGCGTAGCGTGTATCAAGCTCCCTGCCGAGCTCCCGGAGCTCTCCTGCGCGATGGAAGATCGTATCTCGAGGGGTCTTGCCCGCGAAACTAGCGGCCGGCACCCGTTCGTGCGCCGAGAAGGGAAAGACGTGCAGGCGGGAAAAGCCGCAGGATTCGATCATGAGCATCGTATCCCGATGATCAGGTCCGGTCTCGCCTGGAAATCCAGCGATCACGTCCGTGGTAATTGCAATATCCGAGACTATTTTCTTGATCCGCCGGATCCGCTCCATAAAAACGCCCGGAGAATAGGGGCGGTTCATGAGGGCAAGGACCCTGGCGCTGCCTGACTGCAGGGGGATATGCAGGTGCCGACAGATCCGTTCCTCCGTTGCTATCAGCTCAAGCAAGTCGTTTCCGATCTCCGTTATCTCGATCGAACTCAGCCTGAACCTTGCGCCTGCGGTGTGCGACAAGAGCTCTTTTAAAAGAACTGTCAGATCCGCCCCCTGGTTTGCCGGTCCTGTCCGTGAATTTTCCGTCCGGACGCCGTACTTTCCAAGATGGATGCCGCAAAGCACGATCTCCCTGTATCCTGCGCCTACCGCTTCTTCCGCTTCACAGATCACATCTTGGACCGGACGGCTTGCCGGAGCGCCGCGGGCATAGGGAATGATGCAATAACTGCAGAATTGGTCGCACCCGTCCTGGATCTTCAGGAAATATCTCGATCTTCCATCAGGATAGGCCCTGGCCTTTTCAATTCTTGGTTCATTGGGCATATTTCCCGTCCCTAGGCCGAGAATACGGGATTCATTTTCGATCCTGGTAGCCATCGCGTCAATGCCGTGTTCATCAATGGCTAGATCAGCGCCGCTTGCGGCAACATCATGCGTCTTCGGCCAACATCCGGCTAGGACAATTTTCGCGTGCGGATTCTTGATCCGCGCCTTTTTGAGCATGCGGCGGGATTTCTGCATCGCCGTTGCCGTAACTGCGCAGGAATTGATTATGGCGAACTGCGCCTCGGTTGCGGCTTCCGTATGGCCGAGCTCAAAAAGGCGCTTCTTGAGCGCCATCGAATCATACTGGTTGACCTTGCATCCTAATGTGTAAATTACGAATTTCATCGTATTGTCAGGTCTCCGGATGGATCCGGAGCAACAGTCTGCTTAAGCGCTTATCCATGCGGAGAAATTGAGCCGGGAAGAGGATTCGAACCCCCAACCAACGGTTTACAAAACCGTTGCTCTACCCTTGAGCTATCCCGGCATTTATGCAGATCAGCCTGCGTTCATGCGGCGGCGTAGGGTTGACCGCCGGGCGCTTGCTTAGAAGCCGCGCCCGCCAATGTATGCGCTCTCATCCTGACTCGAACAGGAATTACAAGCTCCGGAGGCTTGCGTTCTATCCGTTGAACTATGAGAGCCTGCTTTCTCGCTCCTCGTTCATTTATAGCAGGAACAAGGACTACTGCCTGATGTTTGCTTCTTTGAGGAGGCTGATGACCTTCCTGTTGATGATTTGGTTCCTGACGACCGGGCGGTAATCGGGATTCTTGATATGCGCTTCGATCTTCTCGCTTCCCTTGTAATGCGACAGCAGGTGGTCTATCTCGTGATCGATCTCCTTCTCTGATGCGTCGATCTTTTCGGCTATCGCGATTTCGCGCACGGCGAGCGCGACCTTGAGGCGTTTCATGGCGTTTGGTGAGAAATCGATCATGAGTTCATTATCGGTTTTTCTGATGCTCGCGAGATAATCCTCGAACTTGCCGCCCTGCCTTTCGACTTCGGCTTTGAGCTCATCGATCATCTTGCGCATCTCGTCGCGTACGAGTAGCTCCGGGATCGGGCCGAACTTCGAATCCGCCACGATCTTCTCAAGCATCTCGATCTCGGCCTGCTCGTCGGCCTTGCGGTTCTTGTCATCCGCCAAGTTCTTCCCGAGCTGCTCCTTAAGGTCCGACATACTGTTGAACCCGAAACCCCTGGCAAGCTCGTCATCCAGCGCCGGGACTTGGCGCTCGAAGACCTCGACGAGGCGCGCCCTGAATTCGACCATCTTCCCGGCCAGGCTGGCCTGGTGATAATCTTTCGGGTATGGAAGCGCGAATTCCCGCTGATCCCCCTTTTTCATCCCGACCAGATGCTTGTCGAACCCCGGTACGACATATCCTTTGCCGATTATAACGGCGACATTCTTGCCCTGTCCGCCCTCGATCGGCACGTTGTCGAGAAACATATCGATATCGACTACTGCCTTGTCGCCTTCCTGGACCGGCCGTTCTGCCAGGACTTCCCTCGTCCGCATCTCGGCCAGCTCGGCCGCGAGCTTCCCGACTTCGTCATCCGCGATTTCCACCTTGCCCCGATTGACCGGCGCCTGCCGGTAGTCTCCGAGGGTTATCTCGGGAAGTACGGACACGACGATCTTGTATTCGAGCGGATTCCCGGGCGCCAGCTTTGTGATCCTGATATCCGGCTCGCCGATCGCCGTCTTTGAGACATGCTTGTCGAAAACCTCCCCTATCGTCTTGTTGATAGCTATGCGCGCGCCTTCCTCAAGGATGGCAATCTCGCCGACCTTGCGCTTAACGATGTCCAAGGGGGCTTTTCCCGGCCGGAATCCCTCGATCTTTATCTCTTGCGAGAGCTTTTCGGCCCCTTTTTCGATGTATTTATTGAATACGTCGAAATCCAGCTCGACCGTGACTTCGATCTGCGATTTCTCGAGCTCTTTGATTTCTACATTCATATGCATCTAGCTTAGTATTGAAAATCGTCCATGGGACGGGTAGTTTCCGCCCGCCCGAGGACCTGCAGAGGATCTCTGCCGTTTTGGCCTTCAGCCGCCAGCCTCTTCTTCGAGCTTCCTGATCTCGTCTTTATCGGTGATCAGCCTTTCGATCGCGCCGAATCTTACTTCGCATTCTTCTGTTTGCGGAACGCCGTTGTAATCTGGTTCGACTAAGAAATCCGCGATGCAGGCATTCCGGTCAAACATTATCTGCGTAACTTTTCCCGGCCCGAGGTCTTTGCCGGCAATCTCGATCCACTGGCCGATTTCAGGAATCTTCATTCGTTCCTCCTTCTAAAAAAGAGCGTCCACGGATTAACACTATTAATCAAACGCTTCGGACAGCATGGGTATCACCTGCTTCTTGCGCGAGATCACGCCATCGATATATGCCCGGCCTGCTTCAAGATGTTTGCCTATCGCTTTAGACACGGCCGGGGCGTTCTCGGTCGATACGAAGAACTTGGAGCCTTCCTGGATGATGTCGGTGATGAACAGGATGACTGTATGATACGAGCCGCCGGCTTTGATCTTGTCCAGGGCCGCGATGATCGCGTCTTCGCGCGCTGCAAAGTCTTTCAGATCGACAGTCTCGACCTGTCCGACGCCGAATTTGCCGGCTTTGAAATTGAAGTCCTTGAAATCGGACCTGATGATCTCGTCTTCGGAAAGCTCGCTGACGCTGGCGCGCACCTTGAACAGTTCCATGCCGTAGGATTTCCAATCCTGGATTCCGGCGAGACTAGCTAGCGTTTCGATGATCTGCCTGTCAGTATCGGTCGTTGTCGGGGATTTCGTGATCACCGTATCGACTAGGACAGCCGAAAGCATCAGTCCGGCCAAAGCGGCGTCCGGGACGATCTGCCTGCGCGAATATAGGGTCGCTATGATGGAACAGGTTGATCCGAGCGGCACCGTCCTGAATTCGACCGGTTCCGGATATTTGAAATCTATCTTGTGGTGGTCGAGAACTTCGACGATCGCCGCCTCGCCGATCCCGTCAACCGCTTGTGAAAATTCATTATGGTCGACGAGTACGACCTGCTTGCCGCCTGCATTCGCTAGCACCTCTGGTAGCGGGAAATCGAACCGCTTCAGAGCGTGCAGCGTCTCGCGATTGGCTTCGCCGGTGATCGCAGGCGTATACTGTGTCGCCGGGTCGAAAGCGTTAAGGAACCGAGCGTAGGCGATCGCTGATGCGACGCTGTCGAGATCCGGTGATTTATGGCCTATTACGTAGATCTTATCCGCCATATTTTTTGATTAATTGTATGCTTGATGCTATGCTTCCTTCTTCTTCCGCCCCCGCTTTTTCGGTTTTTCTTCTTCAACCGGCGCCTCTTCTGCGCCTCCGGATCCTTCCGCTTCGGGCGGTTGGGTGTCTCCGGCGCCTTCAACAGGAGCCTCTTCAGTTGTCCCGTCCCGCTTTTCAGTGGCATCTTCGTCGAATACCTCGGAACTGATGACCTCGCCGCCCTGCTTATCCTCGATGATATCGATCTTCCAGCCGGTCAGCCTCGCGGCGAGCCGCACATTCTGCCCGTTTTTGCCGATCGCGAGCGAGAACTGGTCCTCGCCGACCTTGACGACCGCCTTGCGACCCTCATCCTGGATCTCGATCCCGTGGACTTTGGCCGGAGACAGCGCGTTGGCGATGAACTTGGAAGGCTCAGGATCGTACTCTATGATATCGACTTTCTCGCCGCCGAGCTCGCCGATGATCGTCTGGATGCGCGCGCCCCTCTGGCCGACGCAGGAGCCGATCGGATCGACATTGTCATATTCGGTCATGACTGCGACTTTGGAACGCGATCCGGCTTCCCGCGCGATCGACTTGATCTCGATCAGGCTGTTGGAAATCTCGGGAATCTCGAGATAGAACACTTTCTTGAGAATCTCGTCCGAAATCCGCGACAAAAGGATCTCTGGGCCTTTTGATGTCTGCGATACGCTCTTGACGAAATATTTGAGCCGGGCGCCCGGTATATAGCGTTCCGACGGCACCTGCTCTTCAGGCGGCAGGACACCGACCGCCTTGCCGAGATCGACGAGTACGAGCCTGCCTTCCCTTCTCTGCACGACGCCGCTGACGACCTCGCCCTCCTTGTCCTTATACTCGCCGAACACCATGTCTCGTTCGGCCTCCCTCAATTTTTGGATGATAACCTGTTTCGCGGTTTGCGCCGCCATGCGGCCGAAATCGCCCGGAACCTCGAGCTGCATCCTCAACTCATCGCCGATTACCGCGTCCGGCTTAAGGAGCAATGCGTCTTTAAGCTCGATTTCGAGCTTCGGGTTGAATTTGCGCACTTCTTCGGCTTCTTCGCCTTCCGCAGCAGGCGACGCCCCGTCCCTGTCCTTTTTCTGTTCGTCTGGAGGAGGAATTTCCCCCGGAACGTCTTCGTCCTGGAGATCTTCCGGCAGGTCCTCGACCACGGTCTTGACGTCATAGACTTTCAGTTTTCCCGTATCGGGATCATAATCGACCTTGATATTCTGCAGTTTGGAACCGAAGTCCTTGCGGTAAGCGGCCGCCAGCGCGGCCTCGATGGTCGAGAGTACGGCTTCATAAGTCAGGCCTTTTTCTGAAGCGATCTGCCTGATAGCGCTTGATACTTCTGACATAAAATATTTTAGATATACGGATTCTGCTCGAGTTTATGAAAAAACGTTTTAATCATGAACTCGTGTGAGAATTGCTCGTTAAATTATAAAATAGTTAAATTTCTAAAAAAAGAGCTAGTTTATCCAAAACTAGCCTGCTAACAGCATACCTGTAAAGCACGGTTGTGTCAAGTCCGAATCCTGGACTCAAAGCCTTTTGCGGTACCAGCGGAAGAAGAGCGCGGCGAGCATCATCAGGGCAGCATTCAGGGCGGCTATCACGTAAAACGCCTGCGGATGGGAATTGAACGGCAGGCGGATGTTCATACCGTAAGCGCTAGCGATTATCATCGGGATCGTGAATATGGCCGTGATATAAGTTAAAAGATAGATTATCTCGTTTAGATTCATGGTCATGACGATCGAATAGCCGTCGCGGATGTTCTTGATCGTCTTGAGGTTGGTGTTCGCCAATTCTTCTACCTGGGCGGCGTCGACTAAAAGATCGCTGATCAGCTCCTTATCCTGCGTGAACAGTTCGATATAATTATGCTGGAGGATCTTGCGCACGGTCCCGATCGTCGGCGAGAGCGACGCGATGAATTCGTTTAGGATCTCCTCATGTTCGATCAGCTTGATAATATCCTCTTTCCGGATCGAGCGGATCCTGCGCTTCTTCAATTCAACGCTGCGGTTGATCGCTGCGATATTGCGTTCATACCCGGCGATTACGCCGAGGCAGGCTTTGATGAAGAAATTGGATTTCTGCGTCGTATAGATGCTTGTCCGCCCCTTGATGAAATCGTCAAGGAAAGGCAGATTATGCGTCGCAATCGTAATAATGTAATTATCGTGCAGGATTATCGTGAATGGCACGGTATCGTAAGCGCCTTTATATTCGATGCTCGCGCGCAGAATGATGATCAAGGAGCCGTTCTCGCTCTTGATGCGCGGGAGCTCCTGCACGTCTACACAGTCCTCCAGGGTCTCGCGGGAGATCCGGACTATGCGTTGCAGAGCTTCGAAATCCGCTTCGACCGGTTCGATGATGCTGATCCAGCTTTGGGATGAGAAATCCTTAATGCGCTTGAATTCCTTTGACTGGACAGTATTCTTGTAGATATGCAGCATAGGAGCGGCTGGCTTTCCGCTATGCCCCTCCGTAATGGAGCGGAACTATCAGCGAAGGA
>CAYTAV010000014.1:17641-22824 GCA_964435875.1 uncultured Gammaproteobacteria bacterium | reverse complement strand
AATGAAATTCCCGAAACAGCTTATCAGGACGAACTACGGGCGATGCGGCCGACTGTTCTCTATAGAGATCTGTCATTAATTAAATAATCTTTACCAATGGACAATATCAAGCTCACAGCCCAGCGCGCCGGGATTCCGGAAGACCTCCTGATTCCGTACGGCTTAAGTATCGCGAAAGTTGATTTTACGCGCCTGCCTGGCAGCGGAAAGCAAGGCAAGCTGATCCTGGTTACCGCCCTGACGCCGACCAAATTCGGCGAAGGCAAGACAACGATGTCGATCGGTCTGGCCGACGCGCTGGCAAGGCTCGGCAAGCGGACCATACTCTGCCTGCGCGAACCCTCACTCGGGCCGGTGTTCTCGCAGAAAGGCGGAGCGGCCGGCGGAGGCAAAGCCAGCGTCGAACCGTCCGAAGATATCAATCTGCATTTTACCGGCGATATCCATGCCGTGACGTCGGCGCATAACCTGATCGCCGCTGAGATCGACAACCATATTTTCTGGGGCAACGAGCTTGGAATAAAGGAAGTCCTCTGGAAGAGGGCGATCGACCTTTGTGACCGCTCCTTGCGTGGAAATTTCATAATTACGGCCGCATCCGAACTCATGGCCGTGCTTTGCCTTGCCAGGAACGAAGAAGACCTTGGGGAGAGGATCGCGCGGATCGTCGTTGCCGTCGATACGGCAGGCAACCCCGTAACGGTCGGTATGCTCGGATCCGCCGCTTCCGTTCTCCGGCTGCTCAAGAAGGCCCTATTGCCGAATCTGGTGCGGACTGCTGAAGGTACGCCTGCCTTCGTCCATGGAGGACCCTTTGCCAATATCGCGCACGGCGCGAACAGCATCATAGCGACCGGTACGGCCCTATCCCTCGCTGATTATGTCGTGACCGAGGCGGGATTCGGGTCGGATCTCGGCGCAGTAAAATTCTTCGATATCGTCGCTCCGGCAGCCGGTCTGGATGTCAATGCCGTCGTCATTGTCGCGACAACGCGCGCGATCGGCTTAAACGGGCTTGAAAATCTAGGACGCCATGCCGGGATAGTCAGGGCGCTGGGCGCCCGCCCGGTCATTGTCCTGAACAAGTTCCAAAACGATACGAGCAGGGAGATCGACAAGATCTGCAGTTATGCAAAAAGCATCGAAGCCCCGATCGCAATCAGCACGGCTTTTGACGACGGCGGGCAGGGGAGCATCGCTTTGGCAGAGCTGGTAATTTCGCAGATCGACGAAAATCCTCGCAGGAACGCTATTTATGCCGAAAACGAAAGCTTCAAGCAAAAGGCAGATGCTCTTGTCAGGAAGATCCTGGGCGGGGCGGGAGCGGACATCCTTCCGATCGCTGATACGCGGCTCGCGCAATTCGCTGGCTGGGGATTCGGAGGCTTGCCGATCTGCCTGGCTAAGACCCAGTATTCGCTGACTGACAACAAGGATATCGCAGGCGCGCCGTCAGGCTTTACGATCGAGATATCGGATGCGAGCCTTGCGGCCGGTGCAGGCTTCGTTGTCCTTAAAGCGGGCAAGATCCTGACCATGCCAGGTATGCCGAAGAAAAATAGCTAATTTTTTCCAACCTTATCAAATAATATGAAAAAGAAAGTCCTGATACTCGGAGCTAAAGGCAATCTCGGACATCAGCTGGACAAATTATTCAGCGCCGACTCCACCTATACGACGATCGGCTGGGACAGGGAAGAGATAGATATTACGGATAAGGAGCTTATCTCGAAGAAGATCGGCGAGCTAAAACCTCATATAATCCTGAATTGCGCCGCGCATAACGGCGTCGATGCGATCGAGCGGGATGAAGAATTCGAAAAGGCCAAACGGCTCAACTCTGATGCGCCCGGCTTTCTCGCCGATGCGGCAATCAAGGCACGGTCAATGATAGTCCATTTCTCGAGCGATAATGTATTCAAAGGGACCCGGCGAGCAGGCTATACGGAAGAAGATAAGCCGGAGCCTGTTAACCGCTACGGCTTGACCAAGCTCGGGGGAGAGCAGGAGGTCCTGAAAAGAAGCGGCAAGCAGCTCAAATGGTATATCATCCGGGTTTCGCGGCTTTTCGGCCCGCAAGGCTTAAGCCCTCAGGCCAAGCCGAGCTTTTTTGATATCATGCTTGCTCTTGCCAAAGACAAGCGCGAGGCAAAGCTCGTCGATTCGGAGTATGCATGTTTCACCTATACGCCTGAACTGGCGTCTCGCGTCAAGGCTTTGATCGAAAGCGGAAAAGGATCCGGGATTTACCATCTGGCGAATACCGGCGCACCCAGCTGGCTCGCGGCTGGAAGGGAATTGTACCGGCAAGCAAATATCAAGATGCGCGTGATTCCGGTCAAGCCGGAGGATTTTCCCCGGCCGGCCAAGCGTCCTAAATACAGCGCGCTCTTAAATACCAAACTCCCTCCGCTTCGACTTTGGCGGGAAGCGCTTGCGGAACACTTGCAAAAGATGCAATGATGTAAACGCATTCCGCGACCTGCATATTTTATTCTACCTAATCCTACACCTATGAAAGGCATCATACTCGCCGGCGGGACCGCGACCAGGCTTTTCCCGCTCACGACAACGACGTCTAAGCAGCTTCTGCCCGTTTACGACCGGCAAATGATTTTCTATCCTTTGAATACGCTGATCAAGGCCGGCATCAGGGAGATCCTGATCATCGTAGCCCCCGAGCAATCCGGACAATTCCTCAATCTGCTCGGGCCGATTTTCGAGCATACCGATATCAGGATCGAGTTCCGCGTCCAGTCCGTACCGCGCGGGCTCGCCGACGCATTTATCGTCGGCGAATCGTTCATTGCTGGGGACAATGTCGCCATGATACTGGGTGACAACATCTTCGAAGATGATTTCTCGGACGCAATCAAAACATTCAGGAAAGGAGGCAAGATTTTCGCCCTGAAAGTCCGCGACTGGCAAAGATACGGCATCGTCAAGTTCGACAAGGACATGCATGCCGTTCAGATCGAGGAAAAGCCGAAGGAATGGATCAGCGATTACGCGATACCCGGCTTGTATATCTATGACTCGAGGGTTTCATCAGCAGCCAAGGAAGCCAAGCCGAGCGCGCGCGGGGAGATCGAGATAACCGAACTGCATAACTGGTACCTCTCGCGCGGAGAACTCGAAGTGTCCCTGGTCAAAGGCGCCTGGCTTGATGCCGGCACTTTCGACACCCTGCTCGAAGCCGGCATGATCGTGAAAGAAAGAGGCATTGCCAAAAATTTCGATCCGCGCCTTGTTGAGGCGATCGCCCGCTATAACGAGAATCTGAAAAGCCTTGCCAAGAAGAAACTTTTGTAAAAATCCTATGGGAAGCCTAAGGATCGCGATCGGCGCATTGCTCTACGGGGACCAGGCCGCAGCGTATCTTAACTATTTTTTACCCTCGATCAGGGATCAGGATACGGATGATCTTGCTCTGCTTTTATTGGATAATTCGCCGGCCGGCGAAGAATTGAACGGCGTGGCCGTAAAGAGGTTCGGATTCGGCGAGAATTATGAAAGATCACCATCCAACACCGGGTTTGCCAAAGGCCATAATATCTTATTAGCGAAAGCGATCGCCCTTGGATGCCGGTATTATATCTGCGCTAATGCGGATATTATCCTGGAAAAAGGCTGCATTCGCGCTCTCAGCCAGGCCCTTGAAAATGAACCGCGCCTGGGTTCCGCATCTCCGAAAATCCTAAAATGGGACTACGAGAATAACGCCAAGACCGGCCTGATCGATTCTTGCGGAATTATCATGCAGCCTGGCTTTAGGTTCTCCGACCTAGGCCAGGGAGAAACGGATCGCGGGCAATATGATAACGCAGAAATCATCGGACCTTCAGGCGCATTGGCTGCCTACCGCATCGATGCGCTCGAAATGATAAAGGATGAATACGGATATTTTGACTCACGCATGTTCATGTACAAGGAAGATTGCGACCTGGCTTTCAGGCTGAAGCTGGCCGGCCGTCCTTCCCGGCTGGTCAGCGGGGCAGTTGCCTACCACGACCGCACCGTAGCATCGGCAGGCAGTTCGACGCTAGCTGTTTTGCGCGGAAGATTTGCAAAAAGCCAGCAGGCTAAGGAATGGTCGCTTCTTAACCAGCACCTTATATACCGCAAATATTGGATAAAAACCGGCATCAAGGATAAGCTGCTCATTATCTTCGACATCATCAGGATGCTAGTATTCAATATTATATTCGATCGGAAGCTCCTAGCGGCATACCGAAAGCTGCCATCCTTCATCAGGAGGGGCGGTTTTAAAGTATAGAGCAATCCAGCTAATCAAAAGTTTAATCCAGGATTTATGGACCTTAGCATAATTATCGTTTCATGGAACGTCAAGGAAAAACTGAGAGCCAATCTCAAGTCGATCTTAGCGTCAGACGACAACCTGGAGAAGGAGGTTTTCGTCGTTGACAACAAGTCCAGCGACGGTTCGGCGGAAATGGTCTGGAAAGAGTTTCCCGCTGTGACATTCATCGCCAATAACTCAAATCTCGGGTTCGCGAAAGCTAATAACCAGGCGATTGCGGAATCGAAGGGAAGATATGTTCTGCTCCTCAACCCTGATATGCGAGTCTTTCCCAATACGTTCAGGAATATGGTCGGTTGGATGGACGCTCATCCGGAAGCTGGGATCGCCGGTTGCCGCCTCGAGGACGAAAGAGGGGATATCGTGCCGCATGTGCGCAGGTTTCCGATGCTTTTCGACCAGCTGATGCTAGTTTTAAAAATTCCGCACTTTTTGCCTTCCGCGCTTGACGATTATCTCATGAAGGATTTCGATTACTCCAAAGAAGCGCAAGTCGATTCGATACGCGGTTCGTTCTTCATGATCCGGCGCGAGGCGATTAAGAAGATCGGTCTGCTTGATGAGCAATATTTCATCTGGTTCGAAGAGGTCGATTACTGCCTGCGCGCGGCCAAGGCAGGCATCAGGACCTTCTATACGCCGGCTGCCCGCTGCATCGATCATGTCGGATCGAGCTTTGCGCTTCTTCCGCGCGGCCGGAAACAGGTTTTATTCAGGGATTCGATGCTGAAATATTTCAAGAAATGGAGGCCTGGGTATGAGTATCTGGCGCTGAAACTGGCCTGGACGGCCATTTTTATCATTATCAGCATAGCAGGACGAGGATCTGATAAAGAGTAATTCGCGATACTATGACCGGACA
>CAYTAV010000014.1:0-17541 GCA_964435875.1 uncultured Gammaproteobacteria bacterium | reverse complement strand
CTGGGAAGATTTGGCTCTGCTACCCAAGGCGAGAGACCTCCTTAAGAATAGATACGAAACGATCATCGAAATGCATAAAAACTTCAATACGGATTGATATGCAGAAGCGAATCGGTATTATTCTTGTGAATTACCGCGATTACGCCGAAAGGTATTTGCCGGATCTTAAGGCCAGCCTGGAAGCACAGACCTATCCGCGGGAGCTGCTGTCGCTTTTCGTTGTCGATAACGAGTCCGACGAGCATAGCCGCGCATATCTAAGCGCCCAGCTGCCGGATGCGCGAATCATCAGGAACGAGCATAACGACGGATTTGCGAAAGGGAATAACGACGGGATCAGGAAGGCCCTGCTTTCCGGATGCGAACTGGTCCTGCTGCTAAATTTCGATACCGTCCTGGAGGCTGATTGCATCGAAAGGCTCGCCGCGGTACTCGAAAGCGGATCACGAATCGGCGCGGTCCAGGCGCGCCTCATGCTCTGGCCGGACAAAGACAGGATAAACACGCTCGGCAATGCGACGCATTTTCTCGGATACGGTTTTGGAGTAGGATCAGGTCTCGGGCTGTCCTCGGCAGACCAGCTGCTCGGAGTAAAAGACGCGCTCGGCCGGGAAGCAATCGATATTTTTTATCCGAGCGGCGCAGGGGTGATGTTTCCGAAAGAGGCGCTGGAAGTGTGCGGCTTGTATGATGAGCAATTCTGGATGTACAACGAGGACCAGGAGCTTGGCTGGCGGATGCGCCTTTACGGCTGGAGGAACGTGATTGCTCCGCGAGCGGTCGTTTACCATAAATATGAATTCAACCGTTCGATAAGGAAATTCTATTGGATGGAGCGCAACCGGATTATCTCGATGCTGAAATGCTACAAGCTCGGGACGCTCCTGATTATCCTGCCCGCCTTCGTTATCATGGAATTAGGGAACACGCTGTATTCTTTACAGACCGGTTGGTTTCTGGAGAAATTAAAAACGTTGAAGTTCTTTTTCGATCCAAAAAACTGGAGGATCATACTGGCTGGCAGGCAGATTATCCAGGCAAAGAGAAAAATCAGCGACCGCGAGATCGCCCGCTTGATTACCGGCAAGATCGAATTCCAGGAGATCAATGACCTGAAGCTGAAGATCATCAACCCTTTCTTTAATGCCTACTGGGCTGTTGCCAGGGCTTTGATATTCTGGTAACCAGGGCAGCCATAAACATATGGATTTAAGCATTATCGTGCTAAATTACAAATCACCAGAAAAGACATTGAAATGCCTAGACTCGATCATGGCGTCCGGACTCGGCGATCTTGATTTTGAGATCATCGTTGTCGATAACTGCTCGGGCGACGATATTCTTGAGAGGGTAGGCAAAGCCTTTCCGCGCGCAAGATCGATCCAGAACGGGAGGAACTTTGGCATGGGCGCCGGCAACAACGTCGGCATCAGGGTGGCAGCCGGCCAATATATCCTGATCCTCAATCCTGATACGATCCTGTCGCCTGACGCGATCACGATCATGCTCAAAGCGATGAAGACCGATCCGACGGTCGGGATGGCCGGCCCGAAACTTGTTAATCCTGACGGCTCTCCGCAAGATTCGCATTACCGCTTCCCTAAGCCATATACATTCTTGTTCCGGCGTACGTTTCTCGCTCGCGCAGGATTTGCGCAGAAACATCTTGATTGGTTCCTGATGCGCGGGAACCTTGATCTTGGTAGCGAGGATTATTGGATTATGGGCTCCTGCCTGCTAGTTAAGAAAAGCGTGCTTGAGCAGGTCGGCTTGTTTGATGAGCGGTTCTTCATGTATTTCGAAGACACGGACCTGGCGATGCGCATCCGCAAGGCTGGATTCAAGGTCGTTTACGTTAAAGAAGCGGTCGTGGTGCATGACCATGGACGGGCGAGCGCGAAAGAAAAGTGGTTCATCGCGCCGTTCAAGAATAAGCTGGCCCGCGAGCATTTGAAATCGTATCTAAAGTATTTCCTGAAATGGGGAATTTTAAAATGATGAATAATAAATAAGAATATATTTATGAAAATACGAAAAGCGGTCGTAACCGCCGCGGGCTCGGGTACGCGTCTGCTCCCGGCGACCAAAGCCATGCCTAAGGAAATGCTGCCGATCGTCGATAAGCCGATCATCCAATACGTCGTCGAAGAGCTGGTCGAAGCAGGCATCGAGGATATCATCCTGGTCACTAAATGGGATAAAAAGCCGCTTGAGGACCATTTCGACCATAGCTGGGCGCTCGAGAACGAGCTCGAGAGAACAGGCAAGACGCGCAGGCTGGAAGAAGTCAGGCGCGTTGCCGATCTCGCGAACTTCATCTATGTAAGGCAGAAGGGGCCTTATGGCAACGGGACTCCTGTCTTGTCCGCCGCCAGCCTCGTCGGAGACGAGCCTTTCGTTTTCGCCTGGGGTGACGATCTCGTGTTTTCCAAGGAATCGTTCACGAAGCAGATGGTCGATGAATATTCGACGAAGCAATGCCCGATGATCGGCGTACAGGAAGTGCCGATGAGCGAGGTCCACCGCTATGGAATTGTCACCGTCGATCCTAGCGATATGATGATCAGGGATATCGTTGAAAAGCCGAAGGCGGAAGAGGCCGCATCAAACCTTGCTGATTTCGGACGCATGATACTGAATCGCGAGATCATCGATATTCTCGAACAAACGCCGCTGGGCAAAGACAATGAATTGTGGATCGTAGACGCGATCCGTGAATATGTGAGAAGGGGAGGCAGGTTCTACGCGAAGAAAGTTGCAGACGGCGAATGGCTTACTACAGGCGATCCGCTGAATTACCTCAAAGCCATCCTAAGATATGCTTTTTCAAGGGATGATCTTCGCGATGAGCTGAAAGAGTATCTAAAAAGGCTGCAGTAGAATCGAAGCTGGATCCGGGTTCGAAGCAAGGCGCGTCGTATTAGCAGGCATACTATAATATCTTAAGCTTATATATGCCTTTCTGCCTGCCGATCGCTCCGAAAAAATACAGCACGTCCCCTTCCTTGCTTAAGAAGGGCGAAGCTATCTCGTCAAACTCGATCAGCTGGGTGATATTTGCGTCATCAACTGCTTGAGTCTCAGCAATAAGGATCTCTTTGTCAGTCGTGAATATGACATGATTCCCGAGCGGATGCGAAAGGACTGAGTTGATCCGGCCGCTGATGCGCGTCAACAGCCGGCTTTTAGAACTATCGATCCAATGCATCCAGATCTCGCTTTCTCCAGCCGTGTAGATCACGTTTTCGTTCCGGCTGTAAATGTTTGCGCCGCGGATAATGCGCCGCATCGGTAGCGGCGCGTCCGGTTCGATTATAAAAAGCGTACGGTTTGTCTGATCTTCGATGAATGCATAGCGGCCTTCAAAATCGACAGTGCTTTCGCCGGATATCTGAAGCGCGTAACTCCAGTTATCAGGGCGCTCGGGAGAGAACAAAGTTATATAGATCCCGTCCTGCTTCCTGGTTAATGCTGCGACATTGCCCTCAAAGACTGAAAAATCAATAACATTCTCTAAGGGCAATATGGTTTGTACGCCTGATGATATCTCGTATTCGTTCAATCTGCCGCCTTGCAGGTAATAAAGCTTCCCTTCGTCATTCTTGTCCCATTTCAATAAGGCAGCGTTAGAACCGATCATTTCCATGATCGTGCTTGTGGCAAATTCGTCTGTATCGCAGATTATTTCTTTTCCGGCAAGGACATATCGCCCGCCTGCCGACCACGACGAGCCTTCCAGCGTTCCGACAGGAGCGAGCGGAGTAAGAGTTTCAGAGCTTACGTCATAGATCGATGCTCCGCCTGCATCGCCGTAAAGCACCGATCCGCCATCCGGCTCCGGGAAGATCTGCGGGTAATCGGCAGGAGCTGATTTAAGAGGAAGGCTGTTCATGAACAGTACGATTTTTTCTAGGGACACCGATTCTCCTTCATGCAGCTTGATTTTTCTTGATAGATCCCAGTAGCCGTTCCTTGCCAGCTTCAAAGTATATTCGCCAGGCAATAATCTTCCCAGCTTTACCGGAGTTCTGACGGGTACCGGCGTATTGGAAAACAGCATCCTGACGGGATCCTCAACTAGCTTGGAGTTAAGATAGATGTCTGCGCCTTCGGGAACCGTATCGATGTATAGCGTTCCGGTCTTTACAATAGACCTCCCGCTGGTGTCGATCGAGAAGCCCATGGCATAGATGATCACGAGCGGCGTGATCGCCAGGAATGCCAATATGAAAGAAATATAGAGGATCCGTCTTGTCCTGAGCGTCATATGCCTAATTCAAAAATTAATCAATCAAAACGCTCGATGCGCGCGCCGATGGTGTTGAGCCTATCGCAGATCTTCTCGTATCCCCTGTCGATCGAGTAGGAATTGCGCAGGATAGAGCGGCCTTTAGCTGCAAGCATGCAGATCAGCAGATTGAGCGAAGGCCTGAGCGCGGGCGGGCAGACGAGTTCCGTCGGTTTGAATATGGTCGGGCCGGTTACTGTCACGCGATGGGGATCGTGCAAGAGGATATTAGCGCCGAGCCGGTTAAGCTCGATATAATAGATCGCCCGGTTCTCGTAAACCCAGTCGTGGACCAGGGTCGAACCCCGGGCTTTCGCGAGAATCGGAATAAAAAACGGCAGATTGTCGATATTCAATCCGGGGAAGGGACGGCCATAGATCTTGTCGGGCAGCGAATGCAGGCGGGATGGCATGATCGTGATATCAGCGAGCGCAAAGTTACCGCTCTCTGACCTGTAGACAGGCGATATCTTGAATTTCTGGCCCATCACTCTAAGTTTTTCGAGCTCGAGGCGCAGAAAATCGAGCGGACATCCCTTGATTGTCAGTTCCGATCCGGTGGCGATCGCGCAAGCTATGAATGCCATCGATTCGATCGGGTCTGGCATGACGCTATAATCAACTCCTTTCAGCCGGCACGGGCCGTTAATCATCAGCTCCGCTGTTCCTATCCCGCTGATCCTGGCACCGGCTTTTTTAAGGAAATACGCAAGATCCTGGACCATATAATTAGAGGAGGCGAAACGGATGCGAGTCTCTCCCCGAGCGAGCAGAGCGGCCATCAGCGCATTTTCGGTCGCTGTATCGCCGGATTCATACATTGTAAAATCCGCAGCCGTGATCCGCTTGCCGTTGATCTGGTAGGCAGCTGCTGTTTCGCTTACTTTTACACCCAGGTGGCTGAATGCTATGGAATGCGGATTGACAGACCGCTTGCCGAGATGGCATCCGCTAGTCTTCGGCAGGGAAAAAGCGTCGAATCTCGAGAGCAGGGAGCCGATGAACAGCAGGGCTGACCGCGTCTTTTCGAAAGATTCGCGGTTGATATTATCCAGGTCGAGCCGGCCATTATTTTGAATCTCGAGCGTCCTCGGCGCGCGCCTGCTGATCTTGATGCCGATCGATTCGAGTATTTCGATTATGCGTTTCACTTCTTCGATATCCGGTACGTTATAGAGCACCGTTCTTCCTTCCAGAATGGGCGCAGCGGCTAAAAGAGCGACAGCCGAATTCTTCGCTCCATTCGTGGTAATCGAACCTTTAAGCTTGAAACCGCCGTTTATTATGAAATTTGACATATTTTTCTTCGCTATTTAACCGACATGTACTATATTAGAAGTTTATCCTAATGTCTCTGGTAATTCAAGGTTAACTTGATTTGCGCTCCTCAACCATGCATGTTAAAATAGCATCAAGCATCGATCGTATGCATTTTTATATGCGTAATTCGCCAATAATAAAAACTTTTTTTGTTACAGCCGGTTTGGCACTCGCAATGCTAGTCTCTTTCGGCGCCGGAATGTATCTGTCCGAACGCAGCGAAGTCGTCAAGGAACTTGCGAAAAAAGAAGTCGTATTCCTCGGGAGCCTTTCCGGCGCATACAGCCAGCCGGCTGAAGGCAAGATCGCCAAGGATGTCGATTTTTCATTATTCTGGAATGTCTGGGATCTGTTGAAGAAGAATTATGTCGACCGTGAAAATATTTCCGATAAAAAGCTCTTTTACGGAGCACTGCACGGCATGGTATCCGCGGTCGGCGATCCTTATACCGTCTTTATGGATCCGAAGATCTCCAAGGATTTTAAGGATGATCTGGCCGGTACTTTCGAAGGGATCGGCGCCGAGATCGGGACCAAGTCGGATACCCTGACTATTATAGCCCCGCTGCCGGACATGCCGGCCGAGAAAGCCGGGCTTAAATCCGGCGACAAGATACTGGCGATTGATGGAGAATCGACCCAGGATATGACAGTCGATTTTGCGGTCAGCAAGATCCGCGGTCCGAAAGGAACACAGGTCGCTTTAACGGTTTTCCGTGATGGGTTCGATGCGCCCAAGGAGTTCGTCCTGACCCGCAGCACGATACTAGTGAAAAGCGTCCGGAAAGAGCTTTTGTCCGACGGGATATATTCGATCAGGATCACGAGTTTCAATGACGATACGCGCGAATTGTTCGATGCGGCCGTGAGCGAGGCAATCGCCAAGCAGCCTAAAGGGATCATACTCGACCTCAGGAATAATCCGGGCGGGTATCTCGATACCGCAATCGAGGTCGCGAGCGAGTGGATCGAAGACGGGCCCGTCGTGATCGAGCAGTTCGGTCCGGAGAACAAGAACGACTATCTGGCGCGCGGCCGGGCAAGGCTTAAGGACCTGAAGACCGCCGTACTGATAAACCGCGGCAGTGCGTCGGCATCCGAGATTGTCGCCGGCGCATTGCAGGACTCTGGCAAAGGGGTGATTATCGGGGAAAAATCCTTCGGCAAAGGCTCCGTTCAGGAGCTCGAGAACCTCCCCGACGGCTCGTCGCTCAAGGTGACCGTGGCGAAATGGTTGACACCCAAAGGGATCTCCATCAGCGATCACGGGATCACGCCGGATTTCGGTGTCTTGTTATCGAACGAAGACTATGACAAGAACATCGATCCGCAATCCGATACGGCGAGGAAATTCCTCCTCGGCAAGCTGAACGACGAAGAGATTAAAGTCCTGCGCGAGGCCGCGATAGCCAGCACGACTGAAAATGGAGCGACTTCGACCCGATAACCGTCGCAATCTTTAATGCATCCACGCCTTTCATAATAATATTTCAAATTCATATTTATGGTCCTGCAAAAGCGCCGGAAAAAGCCGGTCAAATACATTTTCGTAGTCGGAGGAGTCATGTCAGGCGTCGGCAAAGGCATCACCTGCGCGTCCATCGGCAGGATACTCGAAAGCTATGGCTATGATGTGAGCGCGATCAAGATCGATCCTTATATCAACGTCGACGCCGGGACGATGAATCCGGTCGAGCATGGCGAAGTCTTCGTGACCGAGGACGGCGATGAGACCGACCAGGACCTCGGCAACTACGAGCGCTTTCTCGGGAAGAACATCTTTCGCGAGAACTATATGACGACCGGCAGGGTCTACCTTTCGGTCATCCAGCGCGAGCGCAACCTTGAATACGGGGGGCGCTGCGTTGAGGTCGTGCCGCATATACCGATGGAAGTGCGCGATCGGATCGAAAAGGCCGTGAAGAAGAGCGGTTGTGAGATCATGATCGTCGAGATCGGCGGTACAGTAGGCGAATACCAGAACCTTCTTTTCCTTGAAGCGGCGCGCATGATGAAACTGCTCAAGCCGGAGGACGTCCTTTTCGTCATGGTCAGCTATCTTCCCGTACCGGCCAAGGTCGGAGAGATGAAAACCAAGCCGACGCAATACGCGATCCGCACGCTCAACTCGGCGGGAATCCAGCCGGACTTCGTGATCGCGCGCTCCGAAACGCCGCTTGACGAGCCGAGGCGCAAAAAGATTGCGATTAACAGCGGCCTCTCGAGAGAGGATGTCGTTTCAGCGCCCGATGTCGACAGCATCTATGAAGTCCCCCTTAATTTCGAGCGCGACAATCTCGGTAGGAGGATCCTTGAAAAGTTCGGTTTGCGCGCCAGGAAGCGGGATTTCAAGGCTTGGGAAACGATGGTGCGCAGCATGAAGAATGCGAAGCGCGAAGTCCGTATCGGTATCGTAGGCAAATATTTTTCAACCGGCGATTTCTGCCTGTCTGATTCTTATATTTCTGTTATCGAGGCGATCAAGCATGCTTGCGCCGCCAACGCCTGCAAGCCGGTCTTCGGCTGGATCAACACCGAAGAGATCGAGAAGAGCGGAACCGGGGGGCTGAAAAAATTCGACGGCATCATCGTCCCCCAAGGCTGGGGATCGCGCGGCGCCGAAGGCAAGGTCAGGACGATCGAATTCTGCAGAAAGAAAAAAATCCCGTATTTCGGGCTCTGCTACGGGATGCAGATGGCTGTTATCGAGTTTGCGCGCAACGTTCTTAAGCATGTAGACGCGAACAGCGAAGAGGTCGATCCGGCGACAAAGCACCCCGTGATACATATCATGCCCGGCCAGAAGGAGCTGATCGATAAAAAAGGGTACGGAGGAACGATCAGGCTCGGCGGCTGGCCGTGCCGTATCGTTCGAGGCACGCATCTGGCCAAGGCTTATCAGAAGAAATTCGCAGGCCAAGAGATCGTTTCCGAGCGCCACCGCCACCGCTACGAATTCAACAACGCTTACAGGGATGAGTTCGAGCAGCACGGCCTTAAGATCGCCGGCACTTCGCCTGACGGAAGCATCGTTGAGGCGGTCGAGATCACGGATCATCCCTTCTTCATCGGGACGCAGTTCCATCCAGAGTACATCTCCCGGCCGCTGGACCCGCATCCGCTTTTCGTCGAATTTGTCAAAGCGGCGCTAAAAGAGGGGCGCGCGCGAAGAAACCGATGATGGTATTTAAGATTTGGGAAGGGCTTTGCCGCATCGTCCTCGCGATGTTCCTCTCGAGCCTCGCTGCCAGCTGATGTCCGGCCTATCGCGCCGCTTTAAGATTCCGCTCATAAAAAATGCGCGGTTAAGATCGCGGGATATTCTAGGTATTCGGGGCAGCGCCGCTGAAGGTCTTTCAAGCCCAATCATATTTTGCTGCATATCACTAATGTAAAACCAATCAAGGCCTGGCTATATTCCTGTATTTGCCTTGCAGTTTTAGTTATTCCGCTCGGATCAGGCGCGGCATCGAAGGAGCAGGAAGGACGATGCAAGGTCCGGGGCAGGGTGCTAGGCATCGCCAGCGCAGAAAAGGAAGGCGAGATCGCGAAATCTTCAGCAATCGAGATCAAACTGAAGGTTCTTGGCGCCGATGGAGGCGGATCAGGAGGCTGTGACAGCCTGTTCCTGCCCAATACCGAGGCAATCGTAATCGCCTTAAAGCCGAATGCAAAATCCGCTAAGTCCGCTTCAAGCGGTTTTTATAGCTTGGCGATCGAAAGCGAAATCGAGTTCGTTGCTAGTCTATCCGGCAAAACTCTGATCGCTAACAATCTGTCTGTAAAAAAAGGCAATTCGGAATCGAAAACTTTGAAGACCCTGGTTTACGTACAGAAGCCGGAAAAACAGGGCTTAATTTCGCGCATTTGGCATGGTTTGCTATCCCTTTTTAAGATCTGACCTTTATGGCCTACAGAAGCAAGAAAAAGAAGATGATCGGCCTTGCGCTCGGGTCCGGCGGAGCGAAAGGTTTCGCACATATCGGCGTAATCCAAGCCTTGTCCGACGCAGGAATCGAAATCGGCATGATAGCGGGTACGAGCGTAGGAGCACTGGTCGGCGCTTACCTGGCGTCGCACCGTGAAATATCGTCGCTTGCGGAAAAGATTGCGGATAAGAATTTCTGGAAGAATTCGCTCTATCTTTTCGATCCGGCATGGAAAGGGGGCGTGATTAAGGGAGAAAAGCTCGAGTCGCTGATCGATGAATGGGTCGGTGCTGAAAACTTCGAACAATTGGCTATACCTTTTTCAGCCGTCGCCACGGACTTGAATACCGGCGCTCCGAATGCGTTTAAAAAAGGCAGGCTAGCGCCTGCGATCAGAGCCAGCTTTTGCGTGCCGGGATTTTTCAAGCCGGTCATGGTCAATGGGACGCAATTCGCCGACGGCGGCCTGTCTGATCCGGTCCCTGACGATGTCGCGAGAAGGATGGGCGCTGATATCGTAGTGTCTGTCAACCTGGACTCAGGTTATTTTGAAGAGCCCTTGCCCGACAACCCCGCTCTGCCGCAGATAATCCAGCGGTCGCTCAATATCATGCAATATCATCTAGCATCCCGAAGCCTTGCCGATTCCGATATCGTAATCAGTCCCCGCACCGGGATGAAGCATGTCGTCGGATGGCACAAGCTTTTCGACCGCGAGAGCGCCCTAAAGCTCATCCGCATAGGGTATGAATCGGCTGATCCTGCCATCAGCGAGATCAGATCATTGCTGCGTTGAAGGAATAAAAAAACCGCCCCGTTTAACGGAGCGGTATCAGATGGCAGTAAAGCTTATCAGTTGACATGCACGATCTTGGTTTTTTTAAGATTGCCGTCAAATTTTTTCAGGTTGCGCGTCTGATACGAAACAACACCCTCTTTGACCGCGAACAGCGTGTCATCTTTGCCTGCGGACACGTTCCTGCCGGCTGCGAATTTTGTACCGCGCTGACGGATGATGATCGAGCCTGCTTTAGCGTGCTGCCCGCCATAGAGCTTGACTCCCAGTCTTTTGCTTCTTGAATCCCGGCCGAGACTTGTCGAACCGGCAGCTTTCTTTGTTGCCATAGCTGTTTATTATTTCCTTCGCGATCATTAATAAATTCTCGCTAGAAGATTAATTTGATAATTTTAGATTGCAAACAAGCATCAATTAGGCTTATTTTGCATTCTTAAATTATAAAAATAATGATTTTGAATGTTGGCTGATCTTAGGCCAGAAAGGTTCAGCAGATTTATCCCAATATATCAAAATTACCCTCGATTGTCAAATAGTGCAATAAAACGGCCATTGACAAAATTATGCGCTTATTATATCGTAAAAAGGCATAAACGGCGCACTCCGCCGCATTTTAATATCTAAATATCACGCAACTCCCGATTTTCCTTGTCCCAGGGCGGCTTAAAGCGAAGAAGCTGGCCGGGATGGCCGGGAGCGCAGGTGAAAAGGAAAAATGGAAACGAAAATCAAACTTCCAACGCTCGAAGACATGCTGAAATCCGGCATGCATTTCGGGCACAAGACATCACGCTGGCATCCTAAGATGCAGGATTATATTTTCTGCCAGCGTTCAGGCATCCATATCATCGATCTGGCAAAGTCCAGAAAGATGCTCGGCGAAGCGGTCGCTTACATGGATAAGCTGATCAGCGAAGGCAAAATCATCCTTTTTGTCGGGACGAAAAATCAGGCTAAAATGCTGGTTCAGGAGCTGGCTAAGGAGCTTGGCATGCCTTACGTTTCGGAACGATGGCTCGGCGGCACCCTGACCAATTTCACGGTGATAAAACGCATGGTAAGGAAGTATAAGGATCTGGTCGAGAAAAAAAATGCCGGCAAACTCGATCGGTACACGAAGAAGGAGCGGCTGAATTTCGAGCGCGAGATACAGCGGCTTGAGAAAAAAGTCGGCGGGCTCGTAAATCTCGACAGGATACCGGATGCTGTTTTCGTCTGGGACATTAAGACCGAAGAGACCGCCGTACTCGAGGCTCATATGAAAAAGGTCCCCATCATCGCGATATGCGATACGAACGTCAATCCTGAAAAGATAAGATTTGTCATCCCCTGCAACGACGATGCGACGAAAGCCGTGAAGCTCGTCACCAGTACAATCAGGGCGTCTTTGAAAAAATAAGCCTCCGAGCCCAATCTTTAAAACTATCAAAGAACAGAAGGCACCTTTATTAATATATATAGAATCCTTAATGAATGGTACCTGATGGCCATAAAAATATGCAAATAAGTCTTCTAAACGTAAAATTGCTTCGCGAAAAGACCGGCGCCGGCATGGTCGATTGCAAGAATGCGCTTGAAGAGGCTGCTGGAGACGCGGAAAAAGCCATTGAGATCCTGCGCAAGAAAGGCATAGCGAAAGCGGCGAAGCGTTCCGACCGTGAAGCCGGAGAAGGGCTGGTGCTGGCTGGCACTGCGCCTGACAGCCTCAAGGCTTATGCCATGGAAATCAACGCTGAGACGGATTTTGTCGTGCGCAGCGATGCATTCGTGAAATTCGCAGAATCGGCTTTCGCGTCGGCGATTTCCGCCGGCTGCAATTCGCTGGAGGATGTGCTTGGGCTAGTGATGGATGACGGGAACACCGTAAGCGACAATCTTGCGAATTTGAGCGGCATTGTCGGCGAAAAAATGGGTATCAAGCGCTTCGGCTGCCTGTCAGGCCAGTCTTGCGCTGCTTATCGGCATCCTGGCGGCCGGCTCGGCGTTGTCGTTTCGATCGGTTCCGAAAATGCGGCTGAACTCGCGTATGATATCGCCATGCAGATCGCGGCAACTAATCCTTCATACATCAGCCCGGCCGACGTGCCTATGTCCGAGATCGAGAAAGAGAAGGAAATCTATGGGGACCAATTGAAAAAAGAAGGAAAACCGGAGCTGATGATCGAGAGGATTATCCAGGGCAAACTGAAGAAGTATTTCGAAGATATCTGCCTTGTCGAGCAGGAATTTATCAAAGAAGAAGGCAAGAAGGTCGGAGAGTTATTAGGGAATAGGCAGGTTACCGGCTTCCTGCGTTATTCGATCTAATAAGTGACTGGCGATGAAAATTGCATTCGTACAACTTTCAGTCTGGGATCGGCCTAGCGAGCATATCGCTGATGGCGTTGAAGCCAAGAAAGGCGACAAAGTCGTCGTACTGCTCGATTCCGGCCATGAACTCGGAGAGATAGTCGCCTTGAAGGAACAAGAGAGCGCGCACCCGGATCTTAAGCGTATCGTCCGCAAAGCCAGCCAGCAGGACCTCGAAAGGATCGCTTCGCCCGCTGAAAGGCGGAGCGCTCTCGAACAGTGCAAAAATCTTGTCAGGAAACACGAACTTCCGATGAAGCTGGTTGACGTGCGCTTTTCCTTCGATCGCAAGCGCATGACATTCGCATTCATAGCCGACGGGCGGGTGGATTTCAGGGAGCTCGTCAAGGACTTGACGAAAGCGTTCAATTGCGTGATCAGGCTCCAACAGATCGGTATCCGCGACGAGGCAAAGCTCTGCGGAGATTTCGGCCATTGCGGGATGCCGCTTTGCTGCGGAACCTTCCTTTCGGAGCTCGCTTCGATCACATCTGATATGGCTGATATACAGCAATGCTCCCACAGGGGGTCTGACCGGATTTCCGGCATCTGCGGCAGGCTGATGTGCTGCCTGGCATATGAGCAGGACGGTTATCGGGAAAAGATGCAGAATCTGCCTCCGATCGGCGAAAAGATCCGTTACGAAGGTCGTCGCGGAACCGTGATAGCGCACCACATCCTGAAGCAGACTGTCGATATCGAGCTTGATGCCGAGAACGGAGAAGGCAGGACAATCGTCGAAGCCGATCTGTCTAAGAACAAAGAGAAGAAACAAGATAAAAAAAGAAGAAGGCGCTGAAGGCCAGCGACCCGGAATCCAAACCGAACCCAAACCCCGAGCAGGGGTTTTTGTTTTGTGATTGTATGTGGTATAATATTGGACGAAACAGGACTGTATATAAACATTTACTCGTCGAAAAAGCACCGGCAAAAATTATTGCTTTAATAAAGACTATTGGTTGCCAAAATATCGATTAATCTTAAGAAAAATGCATGAAAATCGCAATAAACGGATTCGGCCGCATCGGCCGCGCGGCATTCAAAGCGTTGCTCGGGAAGAAGGGCCTCGAAGTAGCAGCCATCAACGATCTGACCGATACGGTGACGCTTGCCCATCTTTTGAAGTTCGATAGTTGTTACGGAAGATATGCCGAGGACGTGTCGTCAGGACAGGGGCGGATCATGGTCAATGGCAATGAATATCCAGTAACTGCCGAGAAAGAGCCGGGGAAGCTTCCCTGGAAGGAGCTGGGGGTCGATATAGTGCTCGAGTGCACGGGTCGTTTCCTTACGAAAGAGCTCTCAAGCGCGCACATTGCGGCAGGTGCAAGGAAAGTTATAATATCTGCGCCGGCGAAAGGCGAGGGGATAAAGACTTTTGTTCTCGGGGTGAACGAGGACCAGCTCGGTGCCGATGATGCCGTTATATCGATGGCGTCCTGCACGACCAACTGCCTTGCGCCAGCGACCAAAGTTATCAGCGACGCCTTTGGCATCGAAAAGGCGGTCATGACAACGATCCATTCTTATACGGCAGATCAGAATCTGGTGGACTCTCCCCACAAAGATCTGCGGCGCGCGCGGGCGGCGGCATTGAATATGGCACCGACCACGACCGGAGCCGCGATTGCCGTCACGGAAACGATTCCTGAACTGCTGGGGAAATTCGACGGGATGGCCGTCAGGGTTCCGACGCCGGTCGGATCGATTTCGGATATCGTCTTCCTCCTTTCAAAAAATACGGATGAGGAAGCGATCAATGGCGCGTTGGTTTCTGCTTCGCAAACTTCGCGCTTAAAGGGGATTCTGGTATGCACAACCGATGAGATCGTGACTTCCGATATTGTCGGCAATCCGGCTAGTTCGATCATCGACCTTAAGCTGACAAAAGTCGTTGGCGGGAACCTGGCGAAGATCGTCGCTTGGTATGATAATGAGTGGGGCTATTCTAACCGGCTTGCAGATTTTTGCGAGTTCTTAAAGAAATTCTAATATGCAAAGAATCGAATCTTTTACGACGGATCGGAACGAGGATACCCGACTGATTAATCCTTACGGACCGGAAGATGGAGCGATGAGCTCCGGTATGAGGATCCTGGGCCGCAAGCTGAGTCTGGTTAACGATTATTTGGAAGAGCTTAATGGCGCCCTGAATTTCATCGACTCTGAAGCGCATAAATGCAATTACCAGCTGTTGGGGCTCATTAAGCAATTATCAGAAAAGCTGATGTCCGACCGCAAATATGGCGCCGCCGCTTCAGGTGAAAGCCGCTTCAGCCATGTGATAGGGAACCTGGAAGGTTCGTTCGGCATTCTCGAACGGATCCGCAGCCAGAAGGACGTGCCGGAAGGACTGGTGGAATCCTATAAGCAGAAAGCGAAAACCGCGATTGATCAACTTGAAACGTGGATCAGCGATGATGATGCGCTGATGGACAGCCTAAGAAAATCGCCGGTCGCTGCCCATTGACGAAAACGCTTATTATATAATTGCTAGGAATTATGCGCGACAGAATCATCGAAAAACTTAAAAAATCACACCTTACAGGGCGGGGCGGAGGATGCTTCCCGGTCTGGCAGAAATGGGTATCCGTGCATTCTGCTCCTGGTGAGCGCAAATTCGTGGTCTGCAACGCATCCGAAGGCGAGCCTGACGTCCGAAAAGACCTTCATATTTTGGACAAAGAAGCCCATCGAGTTATTGACGGGATGAAGCTGGCAATCTACTATCTGCATGCCGAAAAAGGATTTTTCTATTTGAATCCTTTGTATTACGACCGTCTAGCAAAACTGCTAAGCAAAGCTATCGGCACCGCACCGATCGAAATTTTCAAGAAGCCGCATAACGCCGGTTATATCGGCGGAGAAGAAACCTCGCTTTTGAATACCATGGAAGGCGGACGCACCGAACCGCGCATCCGGCCGCCTTTCCCGGTTACCTACGGCCTAGGAGGTTACCCGACATTGATCCATAACGTCGAAACTTTTTATGACATCAGCCTGATCGCGGCGAATGCATATCAACATAAGCGTTTCTTCTCGATCGCGGGCGATGTGATCTGGGCGGGCGTATACGAACTGCCTGAAGATATGCATATCGATAAGATACTATTGAATACCGATAACTGGCCGAAATTCCCGTTTTTCGTGCAGGTTGGAGGGGGAGCCTCCGGCCAAGTCCTTAATATCAGCCAGCTCAAATCGCCCGCTACAGGCGCAGGATCGATTACTGTCTATAGCATCGAAAAGCATAGCCCGATCGCGTTGATAAGGCATTGGATCAGGTTCTTCGAACGCGAATCATGCGGGCAGTGCACGCCTTGCCGGGAAGGGACGTACCGCCTGAATGAGATCGTGCATTCGTCAAAGCCTGACTGGGAAACTTTCGCGCAATTGCTTGTCAACCTGAAAGATACGGCGTTCTGCGGTCTCGGGTGCGCAGTGCCGATCCCGATCTCTAGTTTTATCAGGAATGTCATGCCGCACTATCCAAGCGGACGGCTAGAAATCCCTGATGCGGGTTCGCGGTTGATTTGCGAATGCTTCAAAAATAATTAGTATTGAGTATGTAGTTATATTGTATCTAGTATTATGTATCTAGTGCCGCCACAGTTTTTACTATAAGCAAGAGCCGCACGCATAATACCTGATACAAAATACTAGATACATGTATTTACATGCCGAATATAAAAAAACCTGGCGAGGACTTCATTGCATTTTTGCATAACAGCAAGAATCCTAATCCAGCTGCGCGCCGTCCAAGAATGTCGGATAAGGCTAGGAGCGGTACTACCCTTCGGCAATCGTCGGAATCCGGACGCGGGATAAAAAGGTCTGCGCCAGAGCGCAAAGGAGCGCGTCAGCCGAGCATACCTTCCCACCAGGCGCCCCGACCCCTCAAAACAGCACCTGGCGCTCGAAGCAAGACTATCAGCATAAAGATCAACGGCCGCACAGTCAGCTGCTTGCCGGGTGAAACGATCTGGCAGGCGGCCAAGAGCATCGGCATAGAGATCCCTGGCCTTTGTTCGCATCCGGATTTCGCCCCGAAAGGCAACTGCCGGGTCTGCGTAGTCGAGGTCAAGGGCAGGAAAAACCTGGTCACATCCTGTTCGGCTGTTGCCGAGGAAGGCATGGAAATAATTACGGATTCTGAAAGGGTAAAAAGCGCGCGCAATATGAACCTCGAGTTGGTTTTTGCCGAACATATCGAGAGATGCCCTACCTGTATCTGGCGCTTAAACTGCAAACTGCTTTCATTCGCCGATAAATACAAGCTCGAGATCCGGCGCTTCCATGACCGCAAATCGAGAAGGAAGATCTACCGATTCGCAGAAGCAGTCGAAATCGACGGTACGCAGTGTATTGACTGCCGCAATTGTGTGGATGCCTGCACGCAGCTCCAGAAGATCGATTATCTCGAGATAGCAGGCAAGGGTCCGAAACAAGAGATCGTACCGGCAGCCGCTTCATCAAAATCCTGCATCCTCTGCGGGCAATGCGCTGTGCATTGCCCGGTCGGAGCGGCCCAGGAGCATGCCGACTGGCAGAAGGTCGAGCATCTGCTGGCCAGGAAGAGCAAGATCATGGTCGCGCAGTTCGCCCCGTCCGTACGCGCGACGATCGGCGAAGAATTCGGAATGAGCCCAGGTAAACCGGCGACCGAAAAGCTGGTTGCCGCACTGAAAGAACTCGGCTTTGACTACGTATTCGATGTCAATTTCAGCGCTGACGTGACGACTATGGTCGAAGCTGAAGAATTGCTCGACCGCATCGCCAATAAAGGAGTACTGCCGATGATGACTTCTTGCTGTCCTGCCTGGGTCAACTTCGTCGAATTTTATCATCCCGAACTGATT
>CAYTAV010000013.1:0-23011 GCA_964435875.1 uncultured Gammaproteobacteria bacterium | reverse complement strand
GGCCGGAATACGCGCGCCAGGCAGAGCTGATCGCCGGCTGGGCGGTCGAGAACCTGTATCGTCCGGCTAAGCGGGATTTCATCTACCGCAAGGGGCGCTTCATGCGCTGGGATTATTCGCTCATGCACTGGTGCAACGGCTGGATGGCCCGTGCGCTCGCCGAGCTGATCGCGGGCAAAATCTAATTGATAAATCGTTATGGAGAAAAGCAGAAAAGTCCTGTTAGTCTTTCCGGGACAGAAGACCAATCCGTTCCAGAAGAAGATACTGATCAACCTTCCGCTGGGAGTGCTCCAGCTAGCCGCCTATATCCGGGACAGGGGCTACGAGCCGGTCATCCACGATACCCGCGTCGAGGACAAAGAAGGCTTTTTAAAAAAAGCAGAAGGCGCTCTGGCAGTCGGCTTCAGCTGTATGACCGGCTATCCGGTCAAATGCGCCCTTGAATACGCAAGCGAGCTGAAGCAGGCCAGTCCCAGCACGCCGGTTATCTTCGGCGGGATACATCCGACCTTGCTTCCCGAAGAGACGGCCTCGCATCCGCTCGTGGATTTCGTCGTGATCGGCGAAGGCGAAGAGAGCTTGTACCGCCTGCTTGAAGCCTTGCGGTCCGGTACAGGGGACTACGGCAACATCCAAGGTCTTGCTTATAAAGCGGGCGGCGGGATCAAGATCAGCGAATGCGGCCCGCTCCTCAGCCTCGACGACCTCCCGATGCCGGCTTATGAGCTGGCCGATATGGGCCGATACGCGAATATCAAGACCAATTTCACATATCAATCCAGCCGGGGCTGCCCTTACCGCTGCGGATTCTGCTATAACCTCCGGTTCAGCAACCGCCGCTACCGCGCTAAAAGCGCTGCGAGGGTCGTCGCCGATCTTGAATATCTTGTAAATAAATACGGCCTGGAGAAGATCGGCTTTGTCGACGACGAATTTTTTATCAGCCAATCGCGCACCGAAGAGTTCTGCGACCTGCTGATCCAAAAGAAGCTGGATATCGAATGGAACGCATCGTGCCGCCTCGACCTGATACGCAAATATCCGGACGAGCTTCTGCAGAAGATCAGAAAGAGCGGATGCAAGAGCATGAATTACGGGGCGGAATCCGGTTCCGCCAGGATCCTTGAGTACATGAATAAGGACATCACGCCTGAAGATATCATCGAAGGAGCCAGGCATACCGCGGCGAACGGGATCAAGAGCTTCCTCAGCTTCATGGCAGGCTTTCCGGAAGAGAAGCCCGAAGACACGCTCGAGACCAAGCGCATTATCGAACTGCTTTGGAAGGAAGAAAACGGATTGATCTTGCCCAATACGATCTATCCCTATAATCCCTTCCCAGGCACGACGCTGTTCGACGATGCCGTGAAGAAAGGGATGCTTATCCCGAAGGATCTCGAAGGCTGGGGCGAATGGAATTTCCTTTACAATCCGAAGTTCCCCTGGATCACGCGCGAGCATAACGACATGATCAAGGTGCTGTTCGGCGTCGCCCGCTTCAGGTTCTACCTGCGCGAACTTAACGACCGGGCCGAATTCAATCCAGTGTTCAGGATGCTCGTGAAGATCGGGATGTCGCCCTGGATCATCTCCGGCAATCTGCGCTGGAAGTACGGCTTTTACAAATGGGCTTGGGAATGGGATCTTTGGATCATCATGATGCAGAGGATCTTCGGGTTTATTTGAAAATCATGAATATGGATAATCGATTCAACCTGATAACCTTAAGGCCAATCGGAAGGAGCGGTTCTTTTTTTATCCAGAATTTATTTGACAGTCACCCCGCAGTGATTTCCTTTCCTTTCCCTTTCCCCTTTTATTATCATTGGTACTTTTTCCATAAAATTGAGAAAGATGCTGATGTGGAAAAATTACTCGTTTATTTCTTGGACAATACATGCTTGCGTTACATGAATGAGGGCGCCAGCAGCGAGTTGTCATATATTTATTCGTATAAAGATGATAATGGTAACTCGAGAGAATATAAAATAGATATGGTTGATTTTAGAAATCATCTTGAGCAAGAAATAAAGCAAATTTCGATTTATCCTTCACGCCGTCAATTCCTTATTGCTTTGCATATTGCATATGCAAGGACGATCGGTTTGGAATTAAAAGACCGCAATTTCATTTTTCTCCATGAGCATTACGCTTATCTTTTTAATGAAGCGATGGAAGATTTTCCTGACGCACGCAATATCGTTACCGTCCGCGATCCCCGGAATTCGTTCGCTTCTTACATAAAAAAAAATAAGATAGATCACGGAGCACTTTCGCCGCTATATGATTTAGTCGATCTAAACTATACTGTTAAAATTTATTTGAACGCTTTACACTTTAAGAAGAAATTTCCAGACAGCATTTATTTCATATCCACAGAAAAAATGAATGCTGAACCAGAAATTGAAATTAAAAAGCTGGCGGAGTGGGCTGGTTTACATTACACTGCATCTTTATTGAAACCGACTTTCGCCGGCAACAGAATCGACGGAATTAGTGTTTTTAACAAAAGCCAATCAGGTTTTGACCAGTCTGGCCTGTTAAAGGATCACTGGAAAAAGGTTTGTTCCTGGCGCGAGATCAGATTGCTGGATGCGATATTCTCCGAACTATACGTCCGCTTTGATTATCCTCCCGGTGCAGGACCTCTCCCTGCATGGAATTTATTCGTTTTGACCCTTAATCCGGATATAAAAATTTTTTTGACTCGCTATAGAAAATTTTCTGCACGAGCGCTATATATTTTTGCAGGGTGTTTTGCTTGGTCTCGAGTAAATTATATAAGAAATTATTTTGCGATAAGAAAATTTGAAAGCTTCGATCCACCAGTCCACTGGATGATGGCGATGGGAAAAGCATCAAGAATAATGAAGAATTTAATAAAAACATTAAATGGCAAAACTAATTTGGGTTACCGGCCTGGCCGGGAGCGGTAAAACAACGATTGCTGAAAAAGTATTTAAGGCATATAAACAGCATAAGCCGAATACGGTTCTTTTGGATGGAGACGTTTTCAGGGAAATAATGGGACACAGATCCGGACATAGCAGGGAAGAAAGGTTCGAGGTTGCGATGCAGATCGCGCGGTTATGCAAGTTTCTTGTGGGACAGGGCATTGATGTAATTTGCGCCACAATTTCCTTGTTCAGGGAGGTGCACCAGTATAACCGCGAGAATTTCAAGGACTACGTCGAAATCTTTGTCGATTGCGACATGGATGAACTTATCAGAAGGGACAAGAAGGGGCTTTACAGCCGGGCTATCAAAGGAGAGATTTCTAATGTCGTCGGCGTAGATATACCATTCGATAAACCTGAAAATTGCATTTTGTGTTTAGTTAATAACAAAGCTGATCAGCTCGAAAAGAACGTGGATTTAATTTTAAATCAAATATTATGAAAACATGCTGGGATTATACAGAATTAGCAGATGCATATTTGAATAGACCAGATTATTCCGACGATGCGATCAATCAATTAATCGAGAAAACAAGAATCGATAAGAATTCAAAGATTTGCGATATCGGTGCGGGAACCGCACATTTAACTTTAATGTTTCTTAAAAAGGGCTTCGAAGTTGTGGCAATTGAGCCAAACGAAGCAATGATGAAGAATGGCATAAAGCGTACCGAAGGTTTTGAAAGGATAATTTGGATCGAAGGCACCGGCGAGGAGACAAAACAGCAAGCTTCAACTTTCGACCTCGTCACTTTCGGATCGTCTTTTAATGTTACTGATCGAGTGTTGGCTATGAGAGAAAGCGCAAGGATTTTAAGGGATAATGGTTGGTTTGCTTGCTTATGGAATCATCGGGATATCGGTGAAGAAATACAGTCAAATATTGAGAATATTATCAAGGAGAATATACCCGATTATGACTACGGTACGCGTCGGCAGGACCAAACAGGGATTATAAATGAATCAGGTTTGTTCCAAGATGTAATAAAGATCAGCGGCATGGTATTTCACGAACAGAATATCGAAGATTGCATTAATGCCTGGAAATCTCATGCAACCCTGCAACGGCAAGCAAAGGAGAAGTTTCCGGATATCATTAATAGAATATCAGAATATTTACGAGGCATCGGTCAAGATAAGATCAGAATTCCCTATATTACTAATATCTGGTTAGCTCAAAAGAAATGACTGCGCAATTTATTATTTGAATATAATATCATATCGCAGGTATGTTTAGATTTTCTTCAAAAGCCGAAACGCTGGAATACCTCTATTCTTTAATACAGAACGGTAAGGTCCTGCCTGTTTATAAGTTTTTGGTTAAGGAATTTTTTTTAGAAAAAGACGAAGTAATTGATAGGATTAACAGTTACTTCCGCGGAGAAGAATTGTTGGTGATAAGATCTTCAGCAAAAAATGAAGATAGTGCTTGCTTTTCGAACGCCGGGCATTATAGGAGCGTAATGGGTATTCCCGTCGGCGAGAAACAGTTATTGGCAGAAGCGATCGGCCAGGTAATCGCGTCTTATGATGAGCCGCACGATGATCATCTGGTCTTTGTCCAACCGCAATTGATGAATATTCGGATGGCTGGAGTAGCTATGACCGCCGATCTAGATACGCTTGCACCCTATTATATTATAAATTTCGATAGGAGCGGAAGCACTGATTCCATAACAAGCGGCCGCGGTAACCACTACACCTACGTTTTATACAAACATGCACCGGAATCCTGTATAAATGATGAATTCAAAATCCTTGTGCGCGTCCTTAAGGAAATCGAAGCGGTTTGCGGATATCCGCATCTTGATATCGAATTCGCGATCGACAGTAACGATGAAGTACATATATTCCAGGTCCGGCCTATAGTCGCTAGCGGCAAGGAGAACCTCTCGGCGCTGAACCTGCACAATGCCTTGTTCAGGATCCATAGCAAGATTACTAAACTCTCAAAGCCGCATCCGAATTTGTTGGGCCAGAATGCCGTTTATGGGGTTATGCCTGACTGGAACCCGGCTGAGATAATCGGCTTTAAACCGAAGACGCTTGCCGCAACGCTTTATAAAGAGATCATAACCGATAATATCTGGGCTTATCAGAGGGATAATTATGGATATCGCAATCTGCGTTCGCATCCGCTAAAGCTCTTATTCCTTGGCATTCCCTATATCGACGTAAGGGTTGACTTCAATTCATTTGTCCCGAAAGATCTTGATGAAAAAATTGCACAGAAGCTGGTTGATCAATACTTGGATAAGTTAATCGAGAATCCTGTTTTGCATGACAAGGTTGAATTCGAGATCGTACATTCTTGCTACTATTTTAATTTACCCGAGAAGCTCGCCAGTGAATACGGCGGTATCTTTTCTCCGGAAGAGATCAGCGAGATAGGAAAGTCGCTCCTAAGGCTGACCAACCAGATCATCCGCCCGGGAAGCGGACTTTTTAACGGTGACCAAAAAAAGATAGAGCAACTTGAAGATAAATATGACACGATCGTTTCATCCGGTCTTTCGCATATTGATAAGATCTACTGGTTGATCGAGGACTGTAAGCGGTTCGGCACTTTGCCATTCGCAGGCATCGCGCGCGCGGCATTCATCGCAACGCAGATCCTGGGTTCGCTCGTCGAGCTCGGTATCATATCTGTGGAGGAGCGCGCGCACTTCCTGAATTCTCTTAATACGATAACAAAGCAGATGAGCAGGGATGTCACTAAATATGCAAAAGGGGAGATGACAAAAGACGAGTTCCTCGCTGTTTACGGCCATTTGCGACCGGGCACTTACGACATCCTTTCCCCCCGATATGACGCCGACTTTGAAAAATATTTTGCCCATTTTGAAACAAGTTCGTCCGAAACCCGCGACTTCAAGTTTTCAGACGCGCAATTGGGCATGATCGGAATGTTAGTCGAAAAAGCTGGACTTGAGACTAGCGCCGAAGAATTGGTCCTGTTCATCCGGCAGTCTATCGAATGGCGCGAGTATGCGAAGCTGGTCTTTACCCGATCAGTAAGCAAATCGCTCGAATATATCCGTGAACTAGCGGAAAAATACAACGTCAAAAAAGATGATCTCGCTTATCTTGATATCCGGACCGTCCTCGGATTATACTCCTCCTTGGATTACAGGGGCATCAAAGAGATTTTCGAAGCCGATATCTTCAAGAACCGTCAGAGCTACGAATACACGAAAGCGGTTAAACTGCCGGCCCTGATTACGAGCCCGGACGATGTATACGCGCATTTCCTCGTATCCGAAGATCCGAACTACATAACGCTTAATTCTATTACGGCTCCCATAGCGCTTGAAGATAGCATCCGCGACGAGGATATTTCCGGAAAGATCGTTTTTATCAGGTCGGCTGATCCTGGATATGATTTTCTGTTCACGAAGCGGATCGCCGGTCTGGTCACTTTGTTCGGAGGAGCGAATTCACATATGTCTGTAAGGTGCGCCGAGCTCGGCATCCCGGCGGTAATCGGCGCGGGAGAGAAGAATTTCAGCCTCTGGTCGCAGGCCAAGGTGCTGGCGGTCGACTGCCTTAATAAAAGGATAGAAATAATCTCATGAAAAAGATTGCCATTACCCAGCGTCTTGTGCTTCATACGGAAATCAATGAAACGCGCGATGCCCTTGATGTCCGATGGGCGCGTCTGTTCAATGCCATCGGTGCTGTGCCGGTAGTACTGCCGACCGCCTATGACGATCCGCTCGCGTATTTTGAAGGAATCGGCATTGACGGAGTGATTTTATCCGGCGGCAACGATCTGGCGAGCATTTCAGACGATCCATTATCAAAGTTGAGGGACGATTTCGAAAAGCGGATAATCGCCATTGGCATCGAAAAACGCTTGCCGATCTTCGGCGTGTGCCGGGGACTGCAAGTGATTAATGAATATTTCGGCGGGACACTTGAGAAGGTCGAAAACCATGTCCGGACGCAGCATGCGATTAGCGCCGTCGAAGGCTCGATGTATTCCGACGAACTTACGAAGCTCGCCAAGGTCAATTCGTTCCATAGTTACGGCATAATCGCTATCCCGCAAGGCTTCAAGGCCGCGGCGAGAAGCGCAGACGGCTATGTCGAGGCGATTGAGAATGACAGACTGAAGATTTGGGCGCAGATGTGGCACAGCGAACGGGAAGAGCCTTTGCGGAAAGACGAGCTGGCTATTTTCATCAAGCATTTCTCATTAAAATCTCTATGAAGATGATAATACTGGCCGCGGGCCAAGGAACAAGATTGAGGCCGTTGACTGACGACAAGCCGAAATGCATGGTCGAGTATCGCGGCAAGCCGCTGATCGATTATATCCTGGAAACAGCAAAATCTTGCGATATCGGAAAGATAGCCCTCGTTACAGGTTATCGCAGCGAGGTTCTGGCGAACCACCTCAAAAGCCGGGGTATCAAGTTTTATAATAACGACCGTTTTGCCCGCATGAACATGGTTGCGTCATTATTCACAGCGTTGCCTGAAATTGATGGGAGCGATGACGTGATAATTTCGTATTCGGATATCATTTATAACAAGGAAGTCCTATCGTCCTTGGTTGATGAGCAGGCGGATTTTTCGGTTGTAGTCGATCTTGAGTGGGTAAAGCTCTGGAAGCTGAGAATGGATGATCCGCTCGTTGACGCTGAGACGATGAAGCTAGACGGGAACGGATGCATTATCGAGCTGGGAAAGAAAGCGGCAACCCTGGAAGATATCAAGGGGCAGTATATCGGATTGATAAAGATCAGGGCATCGTCAGCCAGTAAGATAGCGGATTTCTATCTGAATGTCCTGGACCGGAAAGCGATTTATGACGGCAAGGATTTTGATAATATGTATATGACTTCGTTCATCCAAGAGATAATCGGTAACCTTATGCCTGCGAAAGCGGTTTTCATCCGCGGGGGCTGGTTGGAAATCGATACGCTGGAAGATCTTGAAAGATATACCGAGGCAGGGTTTAATCCCGTAAGCAATTCCCAATAATGCAATATGGCCAGCAAGGTTTTAAAATACTTGATAAGCATAACTTTGATATCCGCCCTGGTTTATTGGCTCGGGCCGGCAAAGATATATGATTCATTCAGGAAGGTTGAGGCAATCTGGCTTATCCCGTTCTTTGCCACGATACTATTTGTATATTTTAGCGGAGCGTTCAATCTTTGGATATTAATAAACAGGTCATTTAAGATAAGCTATCCGGCTTTTCTTATGCAGTATATCTATCCATATTTTTTAGCGCTCTTCATCCCCGGTCAGTTAGGCGACGTGTCGCTCGTCGTATTATTGAAGAAAAAACATGGGGTGCCGATGAAGAGTACGGCGGCAGCTTATACCGCAGACAAGTTGATCACATTAGTCGTCTATGTACTAGCCTCGTCGGTAGGGATATATCTTTATTTGCCCCATAGAATGCGCTTGATTATTTTCTTGTTAGCATTTGTTTGTACAATTTTTTTATCATTACTAATCGCAATAAAGTTCTTCCCTGCCGGATATATGAATACGATCTTCGGACGGGTAAGACGCATGTTAGATGAAATCGCATTATATAGAAATGATTTCAGCCTGGTCGCCTTAAATTTACTTAGCACGATATTAAAATGGCTGGTTATGGGCGCGGGTTTCTATTTTATTTTTAGATCTTTTGGTACAAGCATCCCGTTTATCTCTGGCCTTACAATACCGGTTATGGCAAGTTTTATCGGGTATATTCCGATATCGGTCGGTGGGATCGGCACGCTCGAAGCGCTCGCGGTTTATTTATTTTCGCTGGCAGAAGTTGACAAGGTGATCGTCCTTAATGTATATATATTTTCTCGAATCAGCCAGTATTTGGCCTGCCTGCCGCCGTTTCTCTTAAATCAGATTATTAAGGGATATTATAAAAAAGTAACGTAAATTTATTTTTATTACATTTATGCAAAAACCGAGATCTTGTCCGTATTGCTTGGGAGAGGACATAACAAGGGCAAACACCTACAAAAGCTATTGGTATTCCTGCAATGATTGCGGAAACGTAGTAAGAGAGATCAAGGATAAATATTTCTTCGAAAAAATCATTCCGAGAGCCTTGTGGGGCCGGATCAGCCCGGAGCGCCTCGCGCATCCGAAAACGATCAGGGAACTCATCGTTTACGCTCTCTATAAGAATCGGGACCGGAGCGGTTATGATATGTATGATTATTATCTGGATCCAAAATTAGGATATAAGGAGTCTCCCGATAATATGAAGTTTGCTCCTGAAACGGACGAACTCTTGGAAGAATTGAAGAAGTTTAATGTCGATATGAGCGGGAAGACCGTGCTGGAGATCAGCGGCGGGCCGGGATATGTCGGCAAGAATATCGAGAAGATCGCGAAAAAATATATCGTTACCGAATTCAACCACAAGGCGGTCGAACGGATGCGAAATGTTCTCGGGCTTAACGCTTATAAGTTCGATTTAAATAGCGACAATATCGGCGAGATTATCACGGACAAGGTCGATATCGTCCTGATGCGGCATTGCATCAACTTCTGTTATGACATCAATAAGTTTCTGCGGGACCTGAAACCTCTTTTAAACGATAACCCGATCATCTACGTCTCGACCTGCCTGCCGACGCTCGGCTGTTTCACGCGGTGGTGCCTTGACGACTACACCTTCCTCGTCCTGCAGAATCCGGAAAGCATATCGAAGATCTTCGCCGAAGAAGGGTTTATCCGGTTCGGGACATTAAAACAGTTCGAATACCATTTTCTCTATAGCAGAGTGCACCGGCTACACCTTTATGCATCGCCGTTTACCGTGCCGATCTACCTCTGGAACCGCTTAAAACATGTGAATACTGAAACGCTGATCAAGCCGCGGGTGATGCTGTATAAAAAAAATTCAGAGCCGGGTTATTGGAAATGATGATTCGAACATTCAGAAAAAACTTGAAATATTTCAAGGAAGTGTTATATTGGCTTGAGCAAAAATACTAGATATATGACCGCAAAAAAGAATTTTTCGCTGATCGGGGCCGGGGGTTATGTGGCGCCGCGGCACATGAAGGCGATCAAGGATACCGGCAACGAGCTGGTCTCCGCGCTCGATATCCACGACTCGGTCGGCGTCCTCGACCGCTACTTTCCACAGGCCCAGTTCTTTACTGAATTCGAGCGCTACGACCGGCATGCGGAAAAATTGCGGCGCCTCGACGAGGAGCAGCGCATCCACTACGTAAGCATCTGCTCGCCCAATTACCTGCACGACGCGCATATCCGCTTCGCCCTGCGCATCGGAGCGCACGCGATCTGCGAGAAGCCCCTGGTTTTGAACCCTTGGAACCTCGACGCGCTCTCCGAATTCGAGCAGGAGTACGGGAAGCGGATCAATTGCGTCCTGCAGTTAAGGCTCCATCCGGCGATCATCAGCCTGAAGGACAAGATCGCCGCGGGCGGAAGCGCCAAAAGGCACCGGGTCAAGCTGACCTATATCACGCCGCGCGGGCACTGGTATTTCACCTCCTGGAAAGGCCAGCCTGAAAAAGCGGGCGGAGTAGCGACCAATATCGGCGTGCACTTCTTCGATATGCTGATCTGGATCTTCGGCAACGTCAAAGATTCGCAGGTGCATTTTATCGATCCGCGCAAGATGTCCGGAGCGCTCGAGCTTGAGCGGGCGGATGTAGAATGGTTCCTGTCAGTCGACAAAAACGACCTGGGAGAGCGGGAGCGGGAGGAAAATAAAGCATTTCGGTCGCTCGTAATCGACGGCGAGAAATTCGAATTTTCAGACGGCTTTACCGACCTGCATACGGCCGTTTACCAGGACGTGCTGGACGGCGGGGGCTACGGGCTCGCAGACGTCCGGCCGTCGATCGAGCTGGTCCACGCCATCCGGAATGCGAAAGTCCGGGCTCCTTCCGTTTCCGATGCCCGCCCTCTCTTTAAAGGAAAAGTGCTCGAAACGGCAGAAAGCGGGCGCGTAGCAGGCGTCCATCCATCCGCGTTCGTGGACGAGCCGGCACAGATCGGCGAAGGCGCGAAGATCTGGCATTTCACGCACGTGATGTCCGGCGCGAAGATCGGCCGCGGCTCTACGATCGGACAGAACTGCTATATCGGCGGCCGGGCCGTGGTCGGCGATAACGTAAAGATCCAGAACAACGTTTCGGTCTACGACCTGGTTACGCTCGAGGATAACGTTTTCGTCGGCCCTTCCGCCGTATTCACGAATGATATGAATCCGCGCGCCGCTTTTCCCAAGGGCGGGACCTGGATCCCGACCAATGTCGGGCGCGGCGCTACGATCGGCGCTAACGCGACGATCGTCTGCGGAGTGACGATCGGGCGCTCGTCCTTCGTCGGCGCCGGCGCGGTCGTGACAAAGGACGTGCCTGATTTTGCAGTGGTTGCCGGAGTGCCGGCCCGGGTCATCGGCTGGATGTGCGAATGCGGAGAGAAGCTCGCATTCGAAGGCGACCGCGCTGACTGCGCCTGCGGCCGCGGCTACTGGCGCAGCGGCGGCATCGTCAGACAGGCGGAAGCGGAGGATAGCTTTTAAATATTTTGAGGTATAAAATTATTCCCTCATCCCAGCCTTCTCCCCAAGGGAGAAGGGGTATAATGAATCAGCGATGCAATTCTTCGACCTGCAAGCCCAATATAAATCCTTGAAGGACGAGATTGACCGCGCGGTCCTCCAGACCCTTAAAAGCGGCCAGTTCATCTTAGGCCGCGCGGTAGCCGAGCTGGAAGAAAAGATCGCACAATACTGCGGAGTCAAATACGGCATCGGGGTCAATTCCGGCACCGATGCGCTTTATCTGTCTTTACGCGCGCTGGGGATCGGCAGGGGGGACGAAGTGATAACTTCGCCGTTTACTTTTATCGCGACTGCCGAAACGATCATGATGACAGGCGCGCGGCCCGTGTTCGCCGATATCGATCCGCACACGTACAATGTCGATCCGCACGAGATTGAAAAAAAGATTACCGGAAAAACGAAAGCGATCATTCCGGTCCATCTTTACGGCCAGCCAGCCGATATGGCTAGCGTCATGCAAATCGCGCGTAAGCGCAAACTGTCCGTGATCGAAGACGCGGCGCAGGCTTTCGGTGCGAGTTTCGGCCAGCAGCGTGCGGGCAGTTTCGGCCAGCTAGCCTGCCTTTCGTTCTTTCCCTCGAAGAATCTAGGCGCCTGCGGGGACGCCGGCATGGTCGTTACGAACAGTAAGAAGCATGCTGGCATGATCCGGGAGCTCAGAGCGCATGGTTCGCGCAAAAAATATTATCACGCGCGCCTCGGAGTTAACAGCAGGCTGGATGCAATGCAGGCTGCAGTTTTAGCGGTAAAATTGCCTTACGTCGACGGCTGGATTAAAAAGAGAAGGCTGATCGCTAAGCAGTATGACGCCGCGTTCAGCAAAATAACAAGAATTTCAACGCCTTGCGCGGTCAAGAGCGCATACCATACTTATAACCAATATACGATCCGGACGGGCAACAGGGATGCGCTGAAAGCCTGTCTGGACAAGCGTTTGATTCCGACCGCGGTCCATTATCCCTTGCCGCTCCATCTACAGCCCGCGTTGAAAGGCCTCCGATACAAGAAGGGCGATTTTCCGGAAGCAGAGCGAGCGGCCCGCGAAGTGCTTTCCCTCCCGATCTATCCGGAACTGCGTAAAAGTGATCAGCTTAAGGTCATAAAAGCGATCCGAGACGAGGTAAAATGATTTCACCCCTCCCCAGCCCTCCCCTTATCAAGGGGAGGGAGAATAGCCTCCTTCTCCCTCCCGGGAGAAGGTAAGGGATGAGGGGAGTCGTCCTCTGGATGCTAAAGGAAAAGGGCAGTGTCGAAAACAAATCATAAATAATCTAATCATCATGCCAAATCAAAGAAAAACCGAATATGTGCTGATTGTCCTGCTGGCCGTTGTTGCGATTCTCTGCCGCCTGGCGGTCCACATCCCGAACTTCACGCCGGTCGGGGCTCTGGCGATCTTTGCCGGGTTCCTGCTCCGGAGGCGCTGGGCGACAGCTGTACCCCTCGCCGCCATGCTCGTAAGCGACCTCTTGATCGGGTTCTACGAGCCCATGATCATGGCTGCGGTTTACGCTAGCTTGGCGCTGTCCGTTCTGATCGGCAGATCAGTAAAGAAAAGTACAGCCGGCGGTGTCGCGGCCGCCTCGCTCGCCGGTTCGAGCGTCTTTTTCCTCGCGACGAACTTCGCAGTCTGGGCTTTCGGGACCTGGTATCCGCGTACGGGCGCCGGGCTTACGGCCTGTTTTATTAATGCCATTCCTTTCTTCAGGAATACGGTCCTTGGCGACCTATTCTTTTCCGCCCTGTTTTTCGGAGCTTATGCGGCGGTCAGGCAATTTGCGAAAAAATATGAAAGGGCGCCCGGCCTGGCCTGAAAAATAGCATATTAGGTATTACTAAAATAATTTAGAATTTTAATAAATCAGGCCTTAGTATGAAACAGATCAAAAAGATTAGCATTTTTATAAGCTTGTTTGCCGTCTTGTTAACCATTGGCGGGTGCGCTCTGCCCTGGACAGAAAAAGCTCCGGCGGTAACCGGGGCTGATACGGCAAAACAGGAGATCAGCGCAAAATTATTCATCAATACCGGAGCAGGGACGCATGAATACAGCGAGACCCTGCCGGTCGGTTCGACCGCACTCGACTTTTTAAGGCTCGCGGGTGATAAAGGTGGCTTCGCGGTCGAGGTCAAGGATTCGAGCCTGGGCGCTTTCGTCGAAGGCATCTACGGGATCAAGAACGAGTCGGAAGCGGGTAAATACTGGATGTACAAGGTCAACGGCGAACTGGCGCAGGTCGGCGCCGGGGAATATAAGCTCAAAGACGGCGACCGCATCGACTGGCAGTTCGGCGGCTGGGAAGAGGAAGTAAAATAGGTAGCAAGTAGTATGTAGTATGTAGTAAGGCGTAAACGATTAAATACGTAAAAAAACGAAGCATCTTGCTTCGTTTTTAGTATGTCCGTTTGGCTTCAATAAAACATGCCTTTCCAGATATCGCCGGTGTATATCGCGCTGACGGCGGTTTCGCAGGACTGCCAGCACCCCGGGCAACTCCTGACCCATTTTCGGAAAGGCTTGATCTTTTCTCCGGACCAGATATCCGCAAGCTTCTCGCTTTTCAGGTTACCGACGATGTTGCCGTTGTAAAGACAGACAGGCACGTCACCGTTCGGCAGTATGCGCAGATGGTTTCCGAGCGCAACGCAGTCAGGCTTTGGAATTTTTTTATTTTCGACCAGCCGGTTATAAAGTCCTTTGAGGTGATACCGGTCGACCAGCTGTTCTTTGAAATCCCCGATCTCGCGGCTGTGGTCGATCAGGATCCGCATGAATTCTTTAAGGGACACATTCGAGAATCTTCCGAACGGCCGGAAGGAGAGATCGGGGTCGACGATCGATACCCCGCTGTAAAGGCTGTTGGTCGCGCTGTTCGCTATTACCGGGTAGATCGGCACAAGAAGCTTGTCAAGCTCCGCCTTCAATTCGAAATACGATCCGATCTCGTCCTCGTCTGCGATTGTCTGGTTTACGCCGACATGCAATCCTCGTTTTTTCGCCAGTTCAGCCAAGCCTTTGACCGTGTCCAGCGCTTTCAGGTAGGCGCCCGAAACGCCGCGCGTACGATCATGCTTTTCGCCGATATTGTCGATCGAAACCTTGATATGGATCTTGCCGATCGGGACCATTTTTTCGACCGCACCAAGGATCTGTTCGGTCAACATCCCGTTCGTAGTAAAATGGATCATCGCTGGCCGGTTCGTTTCTTCGACCGCATTGACGATTTCCGCGATATCGTTCCTCAGAAACGGCTCGCCGCCGGTAATGCGCAGGACATCGATCGGGCGGACCTGCCTTAGCGCCCCGATCGCCTCGGCGGTCGTCATCTCATCCGCTTTCTCGTCAGCCGGCTTTTTCCAGACGTCGCAGAACACACAGCGGCCGTTGCAGCGCCAAGTAACGATATAGGTGACATAAGATGGGAGAGAATTGGCTCCGACCCGGTTTTTGATTATGGACTTAAGAACGTTTAAGATCATATTAATGGGAATCCTTGGGAATGACGATCAACTTGAGATATGCCATAACAGCGATCAATAAACCTTTCAGCTTATAAGGAGACGACATCTTGAAGGCGAGTTCTATAATTTTTTTAGGCCGAAAATAGAATTTTTTATAGCTTAGCTTCAAAAGTTGGTTGAATTTTTCCGCGGATATGCTGTCGAGTTTTATCAGGTTCTGGGCATTGCCTACCTCAAGAAAATCTTTCCAGCTGAAGCTGGCTGAAAATTGCTGGTTTTTCCAGATTGAATAGAGATCTGTTCCCGGAAACGGCACTACCCTGTAGAATTGGGCGAATAACGGATCGATTTCAACCGCGAGATTGATCGTTTCTTCCATCGTTTGTTCAGTTTCGCCTGGGACGCCGAAAACGAAGGATGCTGATGTATTGATCCCGGCCTGTTTAGCCGCCTTGACCGCATTCTTGATCTGCTCTAAGGTAATTTTTTTTCTCATCTGATTTAGCATGATTTCTGAGCCGGATTCGATGCCGAAGGACATGATATGGCATCCGGCCTTTTTCATTTTTTCAAGAAGCGGGCCGTCAACGCGGTCGACACGGCTCAAACAGCCCCAGGTTAAATCCAGCTTCTCGCTGATGATTGCATCGCAAAGGTCTTCTGCATGCCGTTTGTTCAGCGTAAATGTGTCGTCATAAAACATCACTTCCTTGATCCCGTACAGGCTGATCAGCTCTTTTAATTCTTCGATGATGTTGCTGATCGAACGGAATCTTACTGCACGTCCCAAAATCTGCTTGGATGCGCAGAAAATGCAATCGTTCGGGCATCCCCGTGAGGTCATCAGGGTTGCGAACGGAGTCCTGTTGAACCATTTGATCGATGGCAGATATTTATTCATCGGCAGGTCCGACCTGTCAGGAAAAGGGAGCGAATCGAGATTCTCAATCCTTTCCCGGGGGGTATTCCTGATCACCGCGCCCCCGGATCTGTAGCAGAGGCCTTTTATATTTTCGAGAGTGCCGCCGTTTTTCAGTGTCGTGACAAGTTCATGAACCGTAAGCTCGCCTTCGCCGCAAACGATAAAATCGATCCGGCTGCATTCGTCCATCGTCTGTTCGGGAAGTACAGAAGCATGCGGCCCTCCCAGCATCAGCTTAGTACGCGGGACGCTTGCTCTTATTTTGGCAGCCAAGCCGTAGGCTTTCTCGATAACCGGGGTGGTCGCTGTTATGCCGGCTATCAACGGCTTGGATTCATTTATCATTTCGATAACCATGGACTCGTCCAGTTTTAATGCGTTGGCATCAATAATCCGGCAGCTGACACCCTTTGATTTCAGGTAAGAGGAAATATAGCAGATTCCCAGCGGCGGAAGCACGCCCTCGCCTGAATCAGTCGCCTCCCTGATATTCGGGTTGATCAGTATGACGTCGTAGCTATTTTTTTCGGCCATATAGCTTTGGGATAGAATGTATCGCGTGAAGCGTACCTCTCGGATCGATGCCTATAGTATCGCAATACCACCATATCGATTCATATCGCGGTTGATTGTCTTCGTTGGCAAGGCGCAATGCTTTCTCGCGGCTGATTATTCCTTCGCGTATCTGATTGCTCCTAAAGGTGTCATTTTCCGTGAATCCCGCGATCATATAATATATATAATTATAGAATGGGGCAGTACCATCACCGATCCTCCAGGTGTTTTTCGTGTCTTTGGCGGTTTCCCACCCGTACTCATTGATCAAGGTATTATTGATGCTGTCCTCGTCCCAGCGCACGTACCTGTAGATAAACTCATAGTCGTGATGCAGGAAGTATGACGAGAAATAAGCCCAGACCGTATCGAATAAAGACGAATTCCAAAAGCCGGGATTCCGCAAGAAATTATTAAAATAATAGAACGCCAGCTTCAGTTTACCGGCCAGATCAAAATCATACACATGGTTTATTGAGAATTTTGGCGCTACGCCGCAGAATCCGGTCTTGAAATCCGTTTTTTCCAGGGGATTTTCTGAATATATTATTAACGGCGCTCCTAAACGTTCTTTAAGTTTGTTTAGAAAATAGAAATACTGCTTGTCGCCCGCCATGAAAAGGGGGATTGTTCCCAGGTCGGGTTTTTTTAACCATGCTAGCACGTTCTTCTTTATATTCAGCCTTTTTTCTGAAATATCGGCTGACATGATGATGTGCTCAACCCCTAATTCACCGCACATCCTTGCCTGGTTGCGTCTTGCAAGATCAGTTATCATGCCCCAGTCATAAGAGAATGCAACAGGAGTCAAACCCGTTTCCTTGACCAGATAATGGAGGGCATAGCACGAATCGCGGCCTCCGCTCAAGGGCGCGATACAGTTGTTGGCTGAGTCGCCGATAGACGCTATTTTTCTCCGCAATTCATCAGGTTCGCGCCGTTCGATTTCCCGGTAATTGGCGCAGTAGTTGCATTCTCCGGAATCGTCGAATTCTATAAAAGGCATGGTTTCCGGCAAGATGCATTTTTTGCATCTTCTCAAGGCATTGATCTCGGATTCATTGTCCTTGAAAGACTTATGAAAGTCTTCAAGGCTGCCGACCGATCTTGCCATCGGGATAGCTGCGTCATTTTGTCCGACTATGCTTAGCTCGATATCAAAATCTTTTTTCTGGCTAGCCAGACTCATGCGGGCGTAATTGTCAACGTTTTGGATGGAATATTCTACCGGTTCCGGGCGATCAGTCATTGCTAAAATAAACTTGCCGGGCTGAAGCTTCCTGATCCTATGCTGATTTTCCGCCGATAATAGCTTGTCTCTGATCAGATCTGTCAGGATCGTCCTTTCTGATGCAAAAACGAGGAACTGCCTGTCAGGATCGTAGCAGTAATAGAGCGAGCCGTTATTGGTTGCCAGGATGGTTCCTTCGAAAAATTCGGTCAATATGCCGGTCGAGATAGTGCCTTTGATTTCGCCAAGCAAGCGCCTGATCGATGCTATGATGTCGTTCGTCTCCCGCATATAAAGCGACAACAGCGCCGGGATGATTTCGGTATCAACTTCGTATTTCCTTACTAGGGAACTGTGATGTTCCCAAAGCATCCTATCATTGACGATAATGCCGTTATGTACCGCAATACCGCCGTCTCTGAATACCGGCTGATTATTTCCTGGTTTGGTCATGGATCCATTCGTCACGAGCCGAGCATGGCCCATCAGGCTGGAATTCGCCGCGAATTTTTCCGCTAAGCTAGCGTACTGGGGGGTCTTGATGAGCTTGGAAGCCGGCAGGGCAGCTTTGCAGACATAAACGCTCCTTTCGCTTTTGTAGACTATCCCAGAGGCCTCTTTTCCTCGCGATTCAGAGAGTAGAAAAAGCTTGTCAGTTATATCCCTTATTTCATCCCTATTAAGATCGGATTCGTTGGAAATTGTGATTCCGAAAATACCACACATAGGTTTACCGGATATCCCGCCTGATCGCTGAAATCTGGTCCAGCAGTGCGCCGAATATGAATAATAATATGGATGATACGAGAAATATTACTGTAGTATCCGAGATATTAAAATGAAGCAGATCATAGAATCCGAACCCGACGACTCCGGCTAAGCACAGCAGGCTGAGCGGCAAGAATATTCTCATCGGCGAAAACAGCGCAATAATCCTGGCGATCAGGGCCAGCGTCTGGAGCGCATGCCTGGGCCTCACCATGCTTTTTCCGGTCCGCCTGCTGATCTCGATGGGAACATATTTTACATTCAACCCTTCCTTGATAAAGGCCAGCGTAATCGTCGTCGTTAATGAAAAAGTATTCGGATAAAGGTGAACAAACCTGTTGAACAAATTTGTTTTTACTATCCTGAAACCTGAGTTGAGGTCAGGAATCTTGTAGTCTACCAGGTAACCGGCCAGCCAGCGCAAGAATTTTTTTCCCGGCTGGCGTATCCAGGGTCCTTGATAGCCCTGCCGGGCGCCGACGATCATATCGTATTCTCCCGTGAATCTTAGCAGTTCTAATATATATCCGGGGCGGTGCTGGCCGTCGCCGTCAAAGAAAAGGATCCAGTCATGTTTCGCGTGCCTCACCCCCGTTTTTATAGCCGCTCCATACCCTTTGTTATAAGGGTGCGTAACAAGGACAGTGCCCTGGATATCCTTGAGCACATCTTTTGTTCGGTCATCAGAACCGTCATCAACGATAATAATCTCTGAAACCAGGTTATGCTGATTGATAACCTGAGCTAGGCCTGCGCAGACCTCTTTGATAGCGAGGCTCTCATTAAAAACCGGGATAATCAGGGAAAAGGGGGTATTATTGTAAGTTTCCATAGTTTTTTGATTTTCTTAATACCGAAAACAGGAAAGGCAGTCCGATCAGAGGAAGCATTACGATCGAAACGAAAGTATGCAGAAGGGCGACCGCGGTAATCGCTTCCGGCGTTGCGGCCCCTTCGTAAAGCGCGAGCATGGATCCCTCCCGCAAACCGGCGCCGGAAACCGTGATCGGCAGTTGTGAAAAAAGGATGACCAGCGGTTGAAGCAATGCTATCCTTGTAATTGCTATTGGCTGGTCGATCGCTCTGAAGGCTAGATAAACGAAGATGACGACTAATATCCAGCTGATCAGCGAAAAAGGGATAATCCTAGTTAGGATCGCGCGCCGTATCATGACCAGCCGGAATATTTTCTTAAAACCTTGGATTTTTTCATCGATGCTCGGAAAACGGCGTAACCTTATTTTCTTGATACCTAACAAACATGACAACAGCAGAGCGGTTATGACGGTGCATAATATTATAACAGGAGCGTTTTTTAAATACAATGCGGAAGCGAGTGCGAGGAGAGCAAGTACGCAGAAATCCAGTAGCATTTCTAAAGAAACGATCCCGGCTCCCGAGCTGGCCGGAAGCCGGCCTTTGAAGAACAGAGCCCTGATGAAGTCGCCGCTGTTGGACGGCGATATCTTCGAGACCGGCAGGCTTGCGAGGTAGTGTTTCAGCGCTCTTAGATAACCGATTTCATATCCGCAGACCGCCAGAAGCGCGCGCCATCTTTGCGCCAGGGAAAGGATGATGATGACGAACGGGAAGAGCGAGGCGGCTAAAGCGGTAGGATGGCCGCGCTTGATGACATTGAATACCGAAGCCGGATCAATCTTTTGCAGGATGATGAATATCAATAATGCGGCAAATGCCAAAGGAGCAAGCGAATTAAAAATCTTCTGCATAGGATTAAGCGGTGGATGCGGCATTCTGTCCGCTGTGCCCCTTATACTTGATTGTACGCAAGATTGCGTCGACGGAAGATATTGCGAGCAGGATAACCAGCGGTATGACGGGCAATGTGAACCGCGGAGAAGGGAACAGGGCTGTATGTACCGCCCAGAAATACGCCACAACCGCTAGCAATAAAAAAGTATTTTCATTGCGGAAATTCTTTACTGACAAAAGAGCAAGCAAGACCAATGAGTAGAAGCCGATCCTGTATAAAACCAGCGGGTATTTTGCCCAGCTCTTGCCACCCAGGATGCTATCCGCGACGCTGCCTTCGATGCCGGATTTCCAGAAGCGGTAGATATTCCTCAATTTCGCGACCACGATCTTCTTCAGGGTCATTTCTGCGCCTGGTTCATACCCGGGTGTGAAATAATATGAATATTCATGATTGGATATGGATCCATATACGACGTTTTTCCATGACGAGGCGACCGGCGTCGGCTGGCCGGTCTTTTGGGAACTGAAGATGATCCAGGGCAGAAGCGTTAGCATGAAAACAGTAACTAGCACCGCCCAGGGCTTGAAGCCGGTCTTAGATCGCATTCCATCAGAGGTTAATTTTCTGTTAAGCAGGAAGGCGGCGGCAAGCCAGAACGCCAGGAGCATACAGATCGGCCTAGTCAGCGAGGCAAGCCCGAGCATTGCTCCGGCAAATGCGGCATAGAGGTTGGCCTTCGCCCCGCTGTTTAGAAATTTGAGAAATAAGGCAATGGAAGCGATAAGCAACAGGGAGTAGAGCGTTTCCGAATAGAACATGTTGGCGTGCATGATGAAATACGGCCAGCAGACCACCATCAGAGCGCCGCAAATAGCCAGCAGACGATGAATCCTGAATTGGTAGACGGATATCAATAGTATGGCGACCGCCAGACAGGCATGCAGCAGATATTGGATAAAAAAAACGATCTCGAAATTCCTGCCGAAAACCGCATAGATAGCCGTTATAAAAAGCGGATAACCAGGAGCCAAGATGTAATTATCCTGGAAGGTATAGCCATTGCCGGACAGAATGTCCAGCGCCAGTGCGTCATACAGGCGCCCGTCGTTTACCGGTTCTCTCGGAAAGTACCTTCCTGCGAAAAAATCGATCGAAAAGGAAATGGCAATTATTACGATTATAATCGTTATCAGGCTGGCGAAATCCTTGTTTGCCAATTTTTTTTCGTTTTCCATTTAGGATTAGAGGATAATTCTACGTTTGGATAACCTGCTTTTGGGTTGGAATCCTTCATACTCCGCCCCTCGACAGGACGATGCGGATCGTTTTCAAGAGGATCGAGGCGTCGAGATAGAGGGAGCGGTTCTTGATATAAAAGAGGTCGTATTGCAGTTTCTTAAGCGTATCTTCGCGGCTAGGGGAATGGTATTCTCCCGAGATCTGGTCCCAGCCCGTAAGGCCGGGTTTGACCAGCAGTCGTTCGCGGTAGAATGGAACCGTCTTTTCGAGCTCGGCGGCGAGTTCGGGGCGCTCGGGCCGGGGACCGACGAAGCTCATGTCGCCGAGCATCACGTTGATCGCCTGCGGCAGCTCGTCGATGCGCGTCCGCCGCAGGAAGCGGCCGAAGCCGGTAACCCGCCGGTCGTTTTCCGTAGTCGGGGACTGGTCGTTGTTTTCGGTATGCATCGTGCGGAATTTGATTATATTAAAGACCTGGCCGCCCAGCCCGATGCGCTTCTGCGTGAACAGGGCTGGACCACGGCTTTCGGCTTTGATCGCGAGCGCGATCAGCGGCCAGAACAGGGCCGTGGCCGCGATGATCAGGACAGCCAGCAGGATATCATACGCGCGCTTGACGCTGTCGAACCAGCGCTTATTGCCCTCGCTCAGGTTTTCAAGGAACCACATCTGGCTGATGGCTTCGATCGGTACGCGCCCCGTGATCGTTTCATAGAAAGTCGGCAGGCTCGTAAAGCTGATGCGCAGCGGCAGGAGCGAGAACAGGATGGAACGCAGCTGGGTTGAACGGTGCGGATCGGCGGACAGCACGATCGTGCCGACCTGCAGGCGGCGGACGTTGTCCGCGATCTCGGACGCCGAACTGGTTGTCCTTACGCCTCCGGCTCGGGCGTCGGGAAGCGTCGCGTCGTCCGGGACGATGAACGCCGTCCGGTAGCCGAGCTGGGGTTTCCTCTCGATCTCGGCCACGAGCTCCAGCACCTGTTCGCCCGAACCGATGAAAGCTACGACCTGTTTCGGGATATAACGGTAGATGACCCAGTTAAAGGCTTGGCGCCAGATTAGGAACAGCAAGGCGAAAACCGCAAGGTAGATCGCCAGGTTGGTCTTCGGCGTGATATCGGAATGGGGCAGGAGATAGAAATATCCGACGGCCAAGAGCGAGCAGAGCAGGAGAGCCTTGCCCGTGTTGCGGAAGAAAACGGCGTTGTTGACCGCAGTGTGCAAGTTATAGAAATTCGAGACATAGAACACGAAAATCCAGCCGATGAAAATGATCGTGAACGGCCAGAAATGCCCCTCCCAGGTCGCAGATTGCGGCAGGCGCTGGTACCTTAAGGCCAGGGTCAGAAAAAGCGATGCGTAGAGGACGGCGATATCGCCTGCGAGCAGGATTAGTTTTTTCCCGTCATGCGTCATATTTTGATGCTGGTTCGGGGTGTTATAATATATAAAAGATGGCTGTTTTCAATCGGGCAATCTGTATATTATTATTGCAGTAATCAAGGAAAAATTCAATCGTCCTGGGTAATGTGCACACACATATGGCGGTTTTCCAAAAGCTATGGGAAAGTCGGCA
>CAYTAV010000012.1:0-23028 GCA_964435875.1 uncultured Gammaproteobacteria bacterium | reverse complement strand
GACAGATCGCCGAGATGAAGACCGGCGAAGGCAAGACCCTGGTCGCCACACTGCCTCTTTACCTTAATGCGCTTTCCGGCAGGGGCGTGCACCTCGTTACCGTCAACGACTATCTCTCGCGCATCGGCGCCGGCTGGAACGCTCCGCTCTACAATTTTCTCGGCCTTTCCACGAGCGTCATTACGCATGCGAGCGCCTACCTATACGATCCAGATTACCGCGACGAGGCGCTGTTTGACGAGCGCTTGATGAGCCTCCGGCCGGTCGGCAAGAAAGAGGCCTACTCCGCCGATATCATCTACGGCACGAATAATGAATTCGGTTTCGACTATTTGCGCGATAATATGTCGCCTAGCCTCGAAGACTGCGTCCAGCGGGAGCTTTTTTACGCGATCGTCGATGAAGTCGATTCGATACTGATCGACGAGGCTCGCACGCCGCTGATCATCTCGGCGGCGGCGGAAGAATCGACCAGCAAATATTATACCTTCGCCGGCCTGGTCGCGAAGCTCGACGCCGAAAACGATTACAACGTCGACGAAAAGATGCGTTCTGCGACGCTGACGGAGCAGGGCATCAGCAGGATGGAAAAGATGCTCGGCGTCGACAATATCTATACGTCCGGCGGAGTTAAGGATGCGCACCATATCGAACAGGCGCTCAAGGCGCATACGCTTTTCAAGCGCGATCGCGACTACGTCGTCAAGGACGGTGAAGTAATCATCGTCGACGAATTCACCGGCCGGCTGATGCCCGGCCGCAGATATTCAGAAGGCCTGCACCAGGCGATCGAGGCTAAGGAGGGGGTCAAGATCCAGCGCGAATCGCAGACCCTGGCTACCGTTACCTTCCAGAATTTGTTCCGTATGTATAAGAAGCTCGCCGGCATGACCGGAACCGCGGTGACCGAAGCTGAAGAGTTCGCGAAAATATACGGTCTCGAGACAGTTGTCGTCCCTACCAACCGGCCGATGATCAGGAAGGATGCAAACGACTTAGTCTATAAGACTGAAGAGGCGAAGTTCAAGGCGGTGATCGAGGAAGTCAAGCAGAGAAGGGCAGCCGGCCAACCGGTCCTGATCGGGACGATATCGATCGAGAAGAACGAGGTCCTCGCCGAGATGCTCTCGCGCGCCGGCATCGAAGCCAATGTCCTGAATGCGAAAAACCATGAACGCGAGGCGCAATATATCGCGCAGGCCGGTCGCCCGGGCGCTGTGACCATCGCGACGAACATGGCCGGCCGCGGAGTCGATATCATCCTCGGAGGCAACCCTCCCGAAGGGGCGGACCAGGAGGCTGTGATCGCTTCCGGCGGCCTGCATGTTATCGGCACGGAACGGCACGAATCGCGGCGCATCGACAACCAGCTGCGCGGCCGCGCGGGCCGGCAAGGCGACCCGGGATCGAGCCAGTTCTTCGTATCGCTCGAGGATGACCTGATGCGCATCTTCGGCGGCGACCGGATGAAATCCATGATGACGACGCTCAAGGTCCCGGAAGACATCCCGATCGAAAACCGGATAATAACCAAATCGATCGAATCGGCCCAAAAAAAGGTCGAGGGGAACAATTTCGATATCCGCAAGCACCTTGTCGAATACGATGATGTAATAAACAAGCACCGCGAGTCGATCTACCGCCGCAGGCGCGAGATCCTTGAGCTCGCGGGGGCGGAACGACCTGCTGATGCGCAACGCGACGATAATCCGGATGAGCCAAGGCCGGAAACAGCCGACAACAGGTCGCTCTCCGGGATAATCCTTTCCATGATCGAGCAGGAGCTCGAACAAGTCGTGACCTTCCATACGGCATCGGAGCAGGTCAAGGATTGGGATCTCAAGGAAATCTACGAGGTCGTTTCGACTATTTTTCCGCTCGCAGAAGCCGGGATCAGCCTCGAAGAAGCCGCCGAAGAAACGGCGAAGCTTAACCAGGCAAGGGCGCGTACGGCGATTATCGAGCGGCTGGCAAAGGAAGCTCGCGAGAAGTACTCCGGTCTTGAAGCAGCGGCTCTCGCACGTAGTATCGAATGGAAGGAGATCGAAAAAGCAGTCCTCCTGCGGTCGATCGACATGATGTGGATCGACCATCTCGAAGCTATGGATTATATGCGCCGCGGAATCGGCCTGCGCGGCTATGGACAGCGCGATCCGCTCGTCGAATACAAGAAAGAAGCTTACCGTATGTATAACGAGCTTAATAACCTGATCCAGCATCAGGTCGTCTATACTATCTTCAAGGTAGCGGACGCTAACGGAATCCAGTCTGAAACCGAGAGGAGGAACGTCATCTTGAGCGCGCCTTCGAAGACCATGGAAAAGGGAGCTTCCGGCTTGGCGCTAGGCGACGACGACGGGGCAGTACGCGAGATTTCGGCGCCGGTTGTCCGCCGGGCGCGCGACGACGAAGGCCACAAGATCGGCCGCAACGATCCTTGTCCTTGCGGTTCGGGGAAGAAGTATAAACGCTGTCACGGCGCGTGACAGGCGTGTAATACCATATTTATTGATATTTTCTATAACTAATCATCGGATTCTTCAAATATTTATCTATGGATCAACAAAGCCGCCCCAAGGTCGGAGTCGGAGTGATGATATTTAAAGCAGGCCGGGTTTTGCTCGGAAAAAGAAAGGGTTCGCACGGCGAAGGCGAGTACGCTTTCCCCGGCGGCCATCTCGAATATTTGGAATCATTCGAAGACTGCGCAAAACGGGAGACGACGGAAGAGTGCGGCATCAGCATCAGAAGTATCAAATTCCAGTTCCTGGCCAACGTCAAGAAATACGCCCCCAAGCATTATATCCACATCGGGATGACAGCGCAGTGGGAGGCGGGCGAGCCCCAGGTTCTCGAGCCGGAAAAGTCCGCATCCTGGGCTTGGTACGATTTGGACGCTTTGCCCGAGCCTTTGTTCGAATTCTGCCGGCTGGCCATCGGCTGCCATGCTTCGGGTGATAATTATATCGATATCCCTAAACGATAATCCATGGCAGTGATCAGGAAAAAGATCTGGCCGGAGTATTTCGATGCAGTCGCAAGCGGACGAAAAAAATTCGAGTTAAGGCTCGACGACTTCAAGATCGACGAAGGCGATATCCTGGTATTGGAAGAATGGGATCCGGCTAGGGAGGCTTATACGGGTAGAAGCATCGAGAAGCGGGCCGGTTATATCGGACATTTCAGGACTGATGGGCTTTTCTGGCCGGAAGAGCTGATTCGTGAAAAGGGGATCATGATCATCTCCCTTGACGAGCTAGAAAGCTAGGCGATTGCGGTCAGGCGCAGTTATCAGCTCCGGACGCCTTGCATATTTCGGAAATTAAGTATAATATAAGCATAATCATAAAATAGTCGCGAAAATCCGGATAAAAACGATATGTTTCGTTTTTTTCTTGTCATTATCGGCATATGGCATTAAAAACATCATTCTTCAAGACCAGCGAGAAACGTAATGTTACGATGGTCATTATCGCAGTTCTAGTCGTCGCCTGCGCGGCAGCCCTGGTAGCTGGCGGCCCGGTTTACAACCGCGGGGTCGACTGGCTGAAAGTAAAGACCAATGGCAATTTCCCTCTGCCCAAGGTCAAGGAAGTGCCTTTTCGGCTCGGCCTCGATCTTTCCGGCGGGACGCACCTTGTCTACAGCGCGGACGTTTCGCAGGTTGACGAAAAGGACCGCTCGGCGGCGGTAGAAGGCGTGCGCGACGTTATAGAAAGGCGGGTCAACGCTTTCGGCGTGAGCGAACCGGTCGTACAGACGAACCATGCCGGCATGGATGATTACCGCGTGATCGTCGAGCTGGCCGGCATCACGGACGTCGAGGAAGCGATAAAGATGATCGGCGAGACGCCGACCTTGGAATTCAAAGAAGAAGGTACCGGACCGGCTGAGCTGACCGACGAGGAAAAGCAGAAGATCGAGGACTATAACAAGGATGCAGACAAGCGGGCGGAAGAAGCGCTCGGCAAGCTGATATCGGGAGGAGATTTCGCGGCTCTGGCGCGTCAGTATTCCGACGACAAAGATACCAAGGAGCAGGGCGGCGATCTTGGCTGGTTCACGGCTGACAAGAATCCGGAAATCGTGGATATCGCTTCAAAGCTCGAAGCGGGGAAATTCACGACCGATCTGGTTCCGGTCGAGAAAGGCTATGAGATCGTCAAATTGGAGCAGAAGCGCGATAAGACCGATCCGTTCAACGAGAACGCGAAGGAAAAGGAAATGAAAGCTTCGCATATCCTGATCTGCTGGGACGGGATAGAAGGCTGCGAATCAAAACTATCCAAAGAACAGGCTAAGGCAAGGATCGAAGGGCTTAGGAAAACGGCAACGCCGGCGAATTTCAAAGAGCTCGCCAAGAAGAATTCGACCGAGCCAGGGGCAGACAAGACCGGTGGGGAGCTCGGCTGGTTCGGCAAGGGCAGGATGGTCAAGCAGTTCGAAGACGCCGCTTTCGCGCTCAAGACAGGCGAGATCTCGGGAGTCGTCGAATCTGAATTCGGATACCATATAATCTATAAGGAGGCCGAACGCAACATAACAGAATACAAAGCCAGCCATATTTTCATCAGGAAAGCGACCGAAGCCGATGTCAGCAAGGAGAACTGGAAGAATACGACTCTCGGCGGCCGCCACCTCAAGCGCGCTACCGTCGTTTTCGATCCGAATACCGGGACTCCCCAGGTCTCGCTTGAATTCAACGACGAAGGAGCAAAGCTCTTCGAGGAGATCACCGGAGCGAACGTCGGCAAGCGCGTCGCCATCTTCCTTGACGGCTACATCATCAGCGCACCGACCGTGCAGGATAAGATTACCGGAGGCAAAGCCGTGATCAGCGGCAAGTTCAACGTGCAGGAAGCTAAACTCTTAGCCCAGCGCCTGAACGCCGGCGCCCTGCCGGTGCCGATCAGCCTGATTTCACAGCAGACGGTCGGCGCAAGCCTGGGCAAACAGGCGGTTGACGCCAGCCTGCGAGCCGGCCTCTACGGGCTGTTGTTCGTCGCCCTGTTCATGGTCGCGGCTTACCGCTTCCCGGGCATGGTGTCCGTGCTGTCGCTTTTCATCTACGGTATGCTGGTTATCGCCGTATTCAAGCTCTGGCCGGTGACTCTTACGCTCGCCGGGATCGCGGGCTTTATCATGTCGGTCGGCATGGCCGTCGATGCAAACGTCCTGATCTTCGCGCGCCTCAAGGAGGAGCTTGCACTCGGCAAGCCCTTGCGCATCGCGATCGATGATGCTTTCCTGCGCGCCTGGCCTTCGATCCGCGATTCGAACATCTCGACCCTGATCACCTGCTTCATACTGGCGCAGTTCTCAACGTCAGTCGTCAAGGGTTTTGCGATAACGCTTGCTCTCGGGATCATTACGTCGATGTTCTCGGCCATCTTCATAACCAAGAATTTTCTCCAACTTTTCGGGGGCGAATGGCTCGAGAAGCGCAGCTGGCTCATAGGATACAGGAAGAAAGCGAAAGTCGAGTCAGGCAGATAGACTGCGTTAGGAAAAATAAATAATCAAGCGATATACCGAACAAATATGCTGTCAATTATAAAAAAAAGGAACTATTTTCTGTCTACCGGCCTGGCGATTATCGTCTTGTCGATCGTCGCGCTTTCGTTCTGGGGCCTTAAATGGGGGATCGATTTTACCGGAGGAAGCCTGATGGAGGTGCGTTTTAAGACAGAGCGTCCCGCGGTCGGTGAGATTCGGGAAAGCCTTACCGGCCTCGGCCTCGGCAGCCTGACGGTCCAGCCGATAGGCGAAGACGGGGCGATCCTGCGTTTCCAGGAAACGGACGAAGCTACGCATCAGAAAGTCCTTGACGAGCTGATCAAAGTCGCTGGCGGCTCTCTTGACAAAGAGAAGGACCAGGGCGGAACAAACGGTCCGGAAATCGAAGAGCTGAAGTTCGATGCGATCGGGCCGGCGATCGGCCAGGAGCTGAAGGCTATGTCGCTTTATGCGATCATATTCGTTTTGATAGCGATCATCCTGTATATCGCCTATTCGTTCCGCAAAGTGTCGCGCCCAGTTTCTTCCTGGAAATTCGGCCTGGCGGCGATTTTCGCCCTATTCCACGACGTTATGGCTTTGCTCGGCGTTTTCGCAGTCCTGGGCAGGTTCTATAATATCGAAGTCAATACTCCGTTCGTCGCTGCGGTACTGACGGTGCTCGGCTATTCGGTCCAGGATACGATCGTCGTATTCGACCGCATCCGCGAAAACCTCCCGAGGAGCGATGACGATTTCGAAGGTACGGTAAATACCAGCGTCAACCAGACCCTGGTCCGTTCGGTCAATACGTCGATGACCGTCTTGCTCGCGCTATCGGCTGTTATCGTCTTCGGCGGAAGCACGATCAGGGATTTTGCCCTTGCGCTTTCGATAGGCATATTCGTCGGCACCTATTCGAGCATATTTCTTGCCTCACCCATGCTCGTGGTGTTCGAAAAGCTGTCCGGGAAAAACCGCTAAAGGAGTGTTTTCCATGAGGAAAAAGCGCAAAGAAGCAAGTCAGGCAGGATTGGGTTTGATCGCAAGATTCATTTTTTTTATCGCAGGAAAATTCTGCGGATCAGGATTCTGCGTCATCGGGATCCGATCCGAGGGAGATGTTCATTGAAAGTTGAGCCACTAGCAAAGTGGCGTTTTTTATTTACGGTGCTTACAGCGCAAAACAAGGGAGGTCCGACGGTGAGAAACATTCTGAAAAGGATTATATTGGCATTGCTGGCTGTTTTATTGCTGGCCGGCGCAAAAGAAAACGTCCAGCAAGCGGCATACGAGGCGGCCAAAGCAGCGGGAGAGCAGGCAGCCAGCATCTTAGATGATTGCCCGCAAAACGGTTGTACGAATGGGCAGGTCGCGCTCCTTAAGAGCGCGCTGGAAAATTGCTTCGATATCGACTATTTTTCAGCCTTGGTGATCGGCGAGCGATATGAGCAGGCAGACAGCCGGATCAGGGCAAAAATCTCAAGCAGCCTCAAAGAACTTGTCTTTAACCTCTATTACGCCCGGATTAAAAGCTATGCGGGCGGCGGGCTGCGCTTGGAGTTCGACCATCAAAAAATCGAATTCAAGGACAATAACCGGCATTATTTCGCAAAAGCAAGCTCGCGGGCCATACATCCGAAGCAAGAAGCGGTCGTCCTTGACTACAAGCTGATCTATCGGGACGGAAAATGGCTGATTTACGACGTTGTAGCGGACGGGATCAGCCTGGTTTCCCAGTACCGCTCGCAGTGCTTCTCGGCCTTATGCGAGATGAGCATCGATGAATTCGCTAACCACCTTGCACAAAAGGCTGCCGGAAGCCGCAGCTGAACATTCAAAAGAGAGTGTCTTGTCAAACCTGGAATTTTTCCCGGGTTTTTTGTTGAAATATGGGCTTTGACAAGGCATGGCTATCAAGTTATTATAAGGACATCCTGCCTCTCAAAATACATTTAAATATCCGTATATCAGTGTAATCGTAAAAAAATTATGAAACAATCCAAATTATACGTCAAAACATCGAAAAATCCGCCCAAGGACGAGGTCAGCGTCAATGCCCGCCTGCTTATGCAGGCCGGATTCGTCGACAAGCTGATGGCGGGTGCTTATACGCTCCTGCCGCTTGGATTAAGGGTATATTGGAAGATCGAAAACATAATCCGCGAAGAGATGGATCATATCGGGGGGGCAGAGCTGGTCATGCCTAGCTTGCACCCGAAGGAAAACTGGACCGCAACCGGGCGCTGGGACTCGATGGACGACCTTTTCAAGCTGCCATTAGGCCAGGATAAGGAGCTTGCACTCGGTCCGACGCACGAAGAGGTCATCGTGCCGATCGCGAAGAAATTCATTGCGTCCTACCAGGACCTGCCCGCCTACCTCTATCAGTTCCAGAACAAGTTCAGGAACGAGCTAAGGGCCAAATCAGGCATCATGCGGCTTAAGGAGTTCGTTATGAAGGACTTGTATTCGTTCCATGCAAGCCAGGAAGACCTTGATGCGTATTACGAACAGGTGAAGTCCGCCTATACTGCGATATTCAAGCGGTGCGGGATCGGTGACCAGACATACCTTACCTACGCTTCCGGGGGAACATTCTCAAAATATTCGCACGAATTCCAGGCGTTGACAGCTGCTGGCGAGGATACGATCCATATCTGCGCTAAATGCCGCATTGCGGTCAACAAGGAAATCATCACAGACCAGGCGCGCGCCTGCCCGGAATGCGGCAATCAAGAACTGACTGAAGAAAAAGCGGTCGAGGTCGGGAATATCTTCAAGCTCGGCAATCGGTTTTCAGCTCCGTTCGGCATGCGATACCGTGACTCGGAAGGCGCTGAACGGGATGTGATCATGGGCTGCTACGGAATCGGCTTGCAGAGGCTGATGGGTACGATCGCCGAGCTGTCGCATGACGGACAGGGGTTAGTCTGGCCCGAAAGCGTCGCGCCTTTCAGAGTCCACCTGATCGTCCTAGCCGGACGTGATGGGTCGGTTGCGGAGCGGGCAGAGGAGCTTTATGAGACACTTGGGAAGAACGGAGTCGAGACGCTGTATGACGACCGTGCCGGTTATAGCGCCGGAGAAAGATTCGCCGATGCCGATCTTATCGGCTGCCCCTGGCGCGTTATCGTCAGCGAGAAAACACTGGAGGGCGGCAAATGCGAGCTAAAACCGCGGAGCGGAGGAGATACGCGCCTGCTATCCTTCGGCGAAGCGGCCAGCATGTTAAGCGCGAAGATATGAGCAAATATTTAAAAGATCTGATCGGACAGACGATTGCTATCAAAAAAAAGTACAGGAAGATCGAACCGAAACGCTGGGAGGTCGGGCAGGATTTCATGGGGCTCGTCAAGGATATCGGAGACCTTTCGGCCCTTATTATGCAGCATCAAGGATTTCGCGAGCTTCAGCCGGAGTTAAAAGACAGGATCGGCCATGAATTGTCTGACGTGGTCTGGAGTGCGATCGTGCTCGCCGACGACTTGGATATTGATATCGAGCAATCATATATTAAGACCCTGGAAGAGATCGAAAGAAGGATCGAAGGATCAAAACTATAGGATATCAAGCATTCCCCATGTTGAAGAACCTAATAGCAAAATTCACGAAGGATATCGGCATCGACCTGGGCACGACCTCGACCCTGGTTTTTACCGAAGACAAGGGCATCTGTATCAATGAGCCCTCTGTCGTCGCGGTCAATATCCGCACCGATGAGATCCTGGCTGTCGGCGCGGAAGCGAAACGCATGCTCGGGAGGACGCCGTCGCACATCCAGGCGATCAAACCGCTGGTCGACGGCGTTATATCGGATTTCGAAGTCACCGAGCGGATGCTCAAATATTTCATCGATAAGGTGCATGACGATGCATATTTGGTCGCTCCGCGGCCGGGGGTCGTGATCGGCATCCCGCTGGATATCACTGAAGTCGAGAAGAAAGCGGTCGAAGATGCGGCGAAATCCGCCGGAGCGCGCAGGGTCTATCTGGTCGAAGAGCCGATGGCGGCGGCAGTCGGCGCGCGGCTGCCCGTGACCGAAGCCAAGGCCACCATGATTGTGGATATCGGCGGCGGTACGACCGAGATCGCCGTGATCGCACTTGGCGGGGTAGTCAACTCGAAATCGCTGCGGCTCGCCGGCAACGAGCTGGACGCCAATATCATCCAATATATCCGCGAAGAGTTCAATATGCTGATCGGAGAACAGGTTGCTGAAGACCTCAAGATCAGGATCGGTTCCGCGACACCGCTGAAGGACACGCTATCCATGAGCGTCCGCGGTAGGGATCTTCTGGCGGGGCTTCCAAAATCTATCGAAATATCAGATTCCCAGGTCAGGGAGGCGATCTGGAAGACCTTGAACCAGATCATCGACAACATAAAGATCACGCTCGAGACCACCCCGCCCGAACTGGTCGCCGATATATACGAACACGGCATCGTGCTAGCCGGCGGCGGATCGCTTTTACGGGGGCTCGACAGGGAGATCGCCCAATCGATCAAAATCCCGATACGCATAGCCGATGATCCGCTCACTTGCGTAGTGCGCGGGACAGGCATTCTCCTGTCCAACCGGCCGCTGCTCGATAAGCTGCAGACCCCGGGTACCGGCGATATTTGAAGCCCATGAAGAGCCAGAGATACAAAGGAATATTATATTTGATGGCAGCGCTCGGACTGCTCGTTTTTTTATTGTCAACGGGGATGATCTCATACATCGAAAGGCCGGTAGAATTTGTCTTGAATCCGGTCATGAGCGGGCTTTACGGGATCAGTACGAAGTTCCGCACGTTCTACCAGGAGCAGACCGGCAAGCATGAAACGGCCACCCGGATTGCCGAGCTCGAACAGCAGGCAGCCGAACAGGCCGTCGATAGGGCAAGGCTCTTAACATTAGAAGACGAGAACAAAATCCTGCGGCAGTACCTCTCCTTCGGCACGAGTTCCAAGCGGATGTTCAAAACCGCCAGCGTCATCGCGCGCAACGACCTCGAATCCGGAAACCAGTCCGTTATTATCGACCGGGGGAAGCGCGACTCTCTCGCGCCAGGCCTCGCGGTTGTATCCGGCGAGGGCGTGGTCGTCGGCAAAGTCATCGAAACCGGCGAACATACGGCTGTTGTCGCCCTTTCGACCCAGCCGGAATGCAAGCTGGCGGCGACGATCCTCAACGTCCCAAGGACTACCGGCATGACCCGCGGTGAACTCGGCCTCACGATCGTCATGGACTTCATACCGCAGATCGAAAAGATAGAGGCCGGCGATCTGGTAGTGACGTCGGGATTGGAAAACAATATACCCAGGGGACTGGTCATCGGGAAGGTTACTGAGGTCAAAAGGGAAAATAACGAAATCTGGCAATCCGCGACCGTCGAACCCTTGATCAATATTGGAAGACTCACGATCGTAGCAGTTCTGCTGCCTGACGGGCAAAGATTATGAAGCATAAGGAATACATATTGCAGCTGCTCGGGATTATCGGCGTTGTGGTCATCGAGCGATCGTTACTAGGGGGGCTTCCTGGGGCTTTCTCCAGGCTGCATTTGATCGCGGTCCTGATCCCCTTTCTCGTTATTTTACGCGGAGCGGGGTATGCCCTGCCGTGGGCGATGGCCGCCGGAGCATTATCCGATATGTACTCGTTCCTGCCTTTCGGCGTTTATATCACCGCCTTCTCAGCTTCGGCAGCCGCAACCTATGCGCTGACGGCCGGCTTGCTGACCAACCGATCGCTCTATTCGCTCTTGGTGCTTGCAGCCGCTTCTGTGATCAGCTTCGAAGCCGTATATATGGCAATGGCTTATTTCAAGGGATTCGTGCTGTCATCCGGCAGTTTTGCTCCGATGGTCGAGATATTCGCCCGCCGTATGAAAGGTTCGCTGGTTCCCGACCTGCTGTTCGCCGCGGTCCTCTTTCTCTTCATCAATATGTTCAGTTATCGGTTCAAGCCGTTCTTCATAGTCCCAAATAAATGAAGCGCTCCGGACCAGGGGCGCAGGCAGCTAGGCAATTGTATGAAATTCATAGAAAAAACCAAAAAAGAAAAATCCGCCAATCCTTTTTCGATCCAGGCTGGCAGGCACGGCAAGCTGCAGTCGTCTTACCGCATCCTCTGGCCGGAGGAGGCGTATCTCGAAAACAGCGTCCGTCACAGGGAGATCCTCAAAGCCGAGCATGTGAGCGCTAACCGCTTTCGAGCGCTTGCAGCAGCGGTTTTCGCCCTTTGCTTCCTGCTGGCGGGACGCATAGCCTGGCTGCAGATCGCCAAGGGCGAGTATTATTACCAGATGGCCGAAGGAAACCGCATCCGGCTGGAACGCATAGAGGCGCGCCGCGGAGTGATCTATGACCGGGCCGGATTGCAGCTTGTGCGCAATACGGCAAATTTCATGCTGTACCTCATACCGGCCGATTTGCCGCGAGCTAAGGCCGAACGCGATGCGCTGCTAACGGAAATATCTGCCGCGCTAGGCCTGCCCGGACCTTCCCCGCTGATCGGATCCGTAGAAAGCGTCCGCAATGACGCGCTTGAGTCCATGAAGCCCCTGTTCATCGCCGATAACATACCTTACGAGACAGCCATGTCGCTTTACATCAGATCGGATGCCTGGAGCGGCGTAGTGATTTCCAGCAAGTCGAGAAGGGCGTATGATCTTCCTGCGAGCTCGCTTTCGCACATCCTCGGCTATACAGGAAAAATTTCGCAAGAGGAGCTTGACAGCTACGGCGGAGAATACCTCCCGATCGATTACACCGGCAAGATGGGCATCGAGTATTTCTGGGAGGGCCATCTCCGCGGCACCAACGGGCAGAAGCAGATCGAGGTGGATGCACTGGGGAAGGAGAAGAACATCGTCGGCGAAAAAGCCGCTACAGACGGCCGCAACCTCGTGTTAACGATCGATTCCCGGATCCAAAAAAAGCTCGAGGAAGTCCTTAAGAGCCAGCTCTCCGCCTTAAGGCTCACTCGCAGCGCGGCTATCGTACTCGAACCCGGGAGCGGAGAGGTTTTGGCCATGGTCAGCCTGCCTGCTTATGACAATAACATTTTTGCGCGCGGTGCTAGCGTTGAAGAATATCGCGGGCTGCTTGATAATCCGGATAAGCCGCTTATCAACCGCGCCATCAGCGGTGAATATGCGTCCGGCTCGACGATTAAGCCAGTGATAGCAGCCGCTGCGCTTGAAGAGCATATCGTATCAGAACATACCACCGTCCTGTCGAGCGGAGGCATCAGGGTCGGCCAATGGTTCTTCCCCGACTGGCTTGCCGGAGGACACGGGACGACCGATGTCCGCAAGGCGATAGCTCAGTCGGTGAATACATTTTTCTACCAGGTCGGAGGCGGTTATCAGGACGCTCCCGGACTCGGCGTTGAGCGGATCGGACGGTATTGCATGTTTTTCGGGCTCGGCTCACAGACCGGAATCGATCTGACGGGTGAAGCGGACGGCTTTATCCCGACCAAGGAATGGAAGGAGGAAACGAAGAAGGAAAGCTGGTATATCGGGGATACGTATCATCTCGCTATCGGGCAGGGAGATCTGATCGTCACGCCTCTGCAAGTCGCTGCCTATACGGCCGTCTTCGCTAACGGCGGCGCACTCTACCGCCCGCATGTGGTCAGGATGGTGCTAACCGGCAAGAATGAGATCATCAGCATGATCCGCGAAGAACCGGTCCGGAAGGACTTCATAGATCCATACAACATGAAAGTCGTAAGGGAAGGGATGCGCATGACGGTCACCAGCGGAAGCGCCCGCAGCCTGCAAGCGGTCCCGGCGGCGGTGGCCGGCAAGACAGGGACTGCGCAATGGTCCTCGAAAAAGCCGCCCCATGCCTGGTTTACCGGTTTCGCGCCTTTCGATAAGCCCGAAATCACGATCACGATACTGATCGAAGAGGGCAAGGAAGGGAGCACAGCCGCGGTGCCGATCGCGAAGGAATTCCTCGAATGGTATTTCCGCGATTACAAGGGAGCGACATCGACGCCAGCCCAGATCCCCGGCAATGTTTAAAGCGGATACCCGGGTATTTCATATAAAAATTGGGGCATGGATAGGCTGTTTAGCACTCTTGACATGTGAGTGCTAAGAATGATAAACTGGTTGTGGATAAAAATTATTTATGGAAACCAGGAAATTCCAGATATTAGACCTTGTGATCAAGGAGCATATCAAGACAGGTCTGCCGGTCGGATCAGGATCGATAGTCGACAAGTATCATATCGAGTTTTCTCCCGCAACCGTGCGGAACGACATGGCCGAACTCGAACAGGACGGCTATATAATGCAGCCCCATACTTCGGCCGGACGCGTTCCGACGGAGAAAGGTTACAGGGAATTCCTGCGGCATATCAAGCCGAAAAAGCTCGCCCGGCGCGAAGAAGAGGATCTGTCATCGATCTTCCCGATATCCGACATACCTAGGTACAAGCTCGCAGCAAAAGCGCTGGCCAGGCTTTCCGATAGTGCCGTTTTCTGGGCTTTCGAGAAGCATAACTTGTATTATACCGGCTTTTCGCATCTTTTTTCGCAACCGGAATTTTCCCGCTACGCCTCCGCCTTGTCGATCTCGCAGGTTATAGACAGCGCCGAAGAGATCATCAGTATGATTTTTGAAGAGCCGCCGCGCGATATGAAGATATTGATCGGATCTGATAATCCTTTCGGCAAGTACCTCAGCGCGATTATCGCGAGTTACGAAAATAGCGGTAGGAACGGTATTTTCGGGCTGCTCGGTCCGATGAGGATGGACTATGAAAAGAATTTGGCGCTTATAAGCTATCTAGCCAACGCGCTTTAAGAATAAAAGCATGAGCAACGGCAAATCTCCCAGCGTAATAATCGGGGTATCGGTCTTTAACAGCAGGAACGAGGTACTGCTCATCCGCCAGCCCAAATGGGGCGGCAGGTTCGGCCTTCCGGGAGGGCATGTCGAGCATGGCGAAACCCTCCATGAAGCGGCTATCCGCGAGATTAAGGAAGAAACCGGCCTCGATATTTCCGGCCTCGAATTCTTTACGATCAGCGAAAGCATCGGTCCTGCCGATTACGCAGAAAAGGACCGGCATTTCATTTTTATCGATTACCGAGCCCGCAAGAAGCAGGGTCAGAAAGTCGCGATAAGCCGCGAATCCACAGAATTCGCCTGGAGGACGGTCGATGCCTGGACCGGCAAATTCCGCGGCGACGTGCAGGATACGACGCTCCGGACGCTTGATAAGCTGGATTCTGCGCCTAAGGGCGATTATCACGCCCAGTACCTCAGAGCAGTCGCAGATTACCAGAATCTGCTGAAGGATGCCGGTCGGGAGCGCGATTCGCTGATCCGCCATGCAAACCGTTCCCTCCTCATGGAGATCCTGCCCGTATACGAATTCCTGAAGCTCGCGCTCGAACATGCGCGCAACGGAGCCGGACAGGGCAGCAGCGGCGCCGTCGAAGAGGGTGTCGCTCATGTCTTAAAACAGTTCAAAGACGTGCTTGCCAGGAACGGCATCACTGAAATACAGCCTGATTCAGCAGCGTATGATCATACGACCATGGAAGCGGTCAGCCTGGAAGAGACCGGCGATCCGGAGCTGGATGGCAGGATAGCGAGGATCATAGCCGCGGGATATATGCATAACGGATCAGTGTTGATCCCGGCGAGGGTCGTGGTTTACAAGTCGAGAAACAGCACAAGCCAATAAATTACGGTTTCCTCGGGGGCATACCAGCCGACCGGTTGGTTCCCGCCAGGAAGCTTATAAGCATATGAACGGATTAATCCGCTGGAGTCCTTTCCTCGACGGATTCGAGGAATTGGACAAAGCTTTTTCGGACCTTGTCCCTACGGTCCGCACGCGCATGGGCCAGACCGGCTATATGCCTGCCGTGGATATGTACGAGGATAAGGATAATATCATCGTCGAGACCCAGCTAGCCGGGGTCGACCCCGATAAGGTGGATATCTCGATCGAGAACGACGTCCTCTGCGTCAAGGGAGAGGTGGAGAAGAAGAGCGAGGTCGAGGATAAGAACTACTACCGCAAAGAAATCAGGCGGGGCAGTTTCTACAGGAGCATCCCCCTGCCTATGCATGTCGACGGCGATAGGGCGTCGGCCAGCGCAGACGGAGGACTCTTGAAGATAACGATTCCCAAGGCTGAAGAAGTCAAGCCGAAGACTATCAAGGTAACGACCAAGAAATAGCCGGATCGGATGCCTGGATTGCCCCCATTTGCCATAATAGGCAGCAGGAAGCTATACTAAATATTGCATATAAGTTGTAATCTGCGTTAGTGCCCAACGATGCGTATTGAGCAGCTATCGCTTAACCAAGTATGCCAGACGAGACAAGCACGCAACCGATGGATTCGGTAAAAAAGAAGGTCCGCGTCGCAAGAGCACCAAAGCCAAAGAACGGCGCGACCCCGAAAAAAGAAGCGACACAAACAAAAAGGGAAGCAAAAGGAGGGGGAATGGGCAAGTTTCTGACTGCCGTTATGATTACCGCACTGATCGTCGGTGGCGGGGTTTATCTTTGGCAGAAGACCAGGGGGGAGGATATGCTGAACCAGCTCAAGAATGCCAGCGAAAATATCAAGGGCGAGCTGGAGGGCAAGCTGTCCCGCCTCGAATCGGAAGTGACCGGGCTAAAGCAGGAGAATGAGAGCCTGAAGACGGCAAATACCGAACTCGAATCAAAAGCGAAGCTCTTATCCGACGCCAAGAAGGAGTTCTCAAGCGCCGAGTACGGCATCCAGTTCGAGTATCCGGCGGAATACGGCGAGGTCAAGATCGAAACCGCCCTTGGCAGCGCCGGAGCGAGTTACATCGGAACGTTTTCCCAGGCTCCTTCGCTTGTTTTCGGCGGAGTGAGCACGGATTACAGCTCGGCGGGCGAACCGGTCTTTACCGACCTGCAGAACATTGAGAAGAAAAGGGAAGGATCGGCAGAAGCAATCAGCGCCAAGTTCGGAGGCGGGCCGAAAGCATTATCGTTCGCGGTCAAGCCGCTCAAGATCATAGCGGGCGGCGCAGGCGATATCCTGGTGGTCAATTCCGGCAGTTTTCCGCCAGCTGCCAGCGTAAAAAGCGCTTCGGCCACATCGAGCGCTTCGGCCGCTACGACAACTCCCGCCGGGATTCCGGAAACGGTCGCGCCCGGCGAAACCGGACTCGGTGCGCTGGTAACCCTGAAAAAGGATAAATTCAAAGCCTTGGCCTTCATCGCGGCTGATACTGACAAGGTCGCGCCGGAAACACTCGAGAAAATATTGAAATCGCTTTCTGTCAGATAGGCAGATCGAGCATCGAGCGCGCATATGCATGCGGATGATCGGACCGTCACGAGCGCGTCATCCGCATCAATATGCGGGCATCAGCGGCCTTGGGACCGCAGGATAAAATGCTGAAGTATAATTAATAATTTTCTAGCAAAAGTAAAAACATATGGCAAAGATATTAGGCATCGATCTCGGGACGACGAATTCGGCGATGGCCATCATCGAAGGAGGCCAGCCCAGGATACTTGAAAACGCCGAAGGGGCGCGCACTACTCCGTCCGTCGTCGCGATATCGAAGAACGGCGAGCGCCTCGTCGGCCAGACAGCGAAGCGGCAGGCGGTCATCAATCCCGCGAATACGATCTATGCCGTGAAGCGCTTGATCGGGAGGCGGTTCGGCGACGTCGAGGTCGAGCGCGACATGAGGACCATGCCTTACAAGATAGTCCGTTCGGGAGAAGGCGTTAAGGTAGTTATGGACTCGAAGGAATATTCGCCGCAGGAGGTCTCGGCGATGATCCTCGCGAAGCTGAAAGCGGATGCTGAAGCCAAGATCGGCGAAACCATAACCGAGGCAGTGATTACCGTGCCTGCATATTTCGATGATTCGCAAAGGCAGGCGACCAAGGACGCCGGCAGGATCGCCGGGCTCGAAGTGAAACGCATAATCAACGAACCGACAGCAGCAGCCCTCGCTTACGGATTCGACAAAAAGAAGGGACAGCAGATCGCGGTCTATGACCTTGGTGGAGGAACTTTCGATGTTTCGATACTCGATGTTTCAGAGGACACCGTCGAAGTGAAGGCGACTAACGGAGATACGCATCTCGGCGGTGAAGACTTCGACCAGCGGATCATCGAATGGGTCATCAGTGAATTTAAAAAGGACCAGGGCATCGACCTCTCAAAGGATACTTTGGCGCTTCAAAGGATCAAGGAATCAGCGGAGAAGGCCAAGATCGAGCTTTCGACGACGATGGAGACCGAGATAAACCAGCCGTTCATCACGTCGGATGCGAGCGGGCCGAAGCACCTGGTGATGAAGATATCGCGCGCGAAGCTCGAGGAGCTGGTCGGCGACCTGGTCGATAAGACGATCGAGCCGTGCAAAGCTGCGCTAAAGGATGCCGGCCTGGAAGCGAAAGATATCGAGGAGGTGATCATGGTCGGCGGGATGACGCGCATGCCGGTTGTCCAGAAGAAGGTGAAGGAATTCTTCGGTCGCGAACCGCATCTCGGCGTCAATCCCGACGAGGTTGTCGCTATGGGCGCCGCCGTGCAGGCTGGAGTATTGCAAGGTGATGTAAAGGACGTGCTTCTCTTGGATGTCACGCCTCTGACCCTAGGCATCGAGACGCTCGGCGGCGTCGCGACGCCGATCATCGAGCGCAATACGACTATCCCGACCTCGAAGTCGCAGATTTTCTCAACAGCGGCCGACGGACAGACCAGCGTCGAGATCCATGTCGTCCAGGGCGACCGGCCGATGGCCGCAGACAATAAGACTTTAGGGCGCTTTATTCTGGACGGCATACCGCCTTCTCCCCGCGGCATCCCGCAGGTCGAAGTCTCCTTCGACATCGATGCGAACGGCATCCTGAACGTCAAAGCCAAGGATAAGGCGACCAGCCGCGAACAGAAGATAACGATCACTGCTTCATCCGGGTTATCGAAGGATGATATCGAGAAAATGCGCAAAGACGCCGAATTGCATGCCGAAGAGGACCGCAAGAAAAAGGATCTGGCAGAAGCGCGCAACCAGGCCGAGACTGCAATTTTCTCGACGGAGAAGCTCTTGCGCGATGCCGGAGACAAGATGAAGGAGGAGGATAAGCGGGAGCTCGATTCCAAGCTCGAGGAGCTCAAAAAGGCGAAAGACTCCGAGGATGCCAGCGTCATCAAGAGCAAGCTCGACGAGCTTTCTTCGGTCGCTCAGCGCATCGGCGCATCGATGTATCAAGCCCCGGGCGATCCCCAGGCCGGCGCTCCCGGAGGCGGCCAAGAAGGGGCCGAAGCCCAGGACGAGAAAAAAGATGAACCGGTCGAAGGAGAAATCGTGACTTGAGAAAGAACGCTTAGGGAAACATCTTCTATTTTAACCGGCGGGGAGCGGCATGCTCCCCGCGAAATGCATATGAATAACCAGAGCCAGGCCCAGAAACTGCCGCCTAAACAGCTCCAAGTAGCTGACAACATCCCGGGCGCCGAATACTCCAATATGATGCAAGTCGCGCATAACCGCGACGAATTCCAGTTGGTATTCATGAACGTTTTCATGAATTCGGGCAGGGTAGCCGGAAAGATCATAACCAATCCAGGCCACTACAAGCGGATGGTCGAGGCGCTTAAGGACAATCTGAAAAAGTACGAGGAGAAATTCGGCATAATAAAGGAAGCTGATGCACCCGATACGGAGATCGGCTTCAAATCCTGACAATCGCCGGATTCGCCATGGTCATGCGCGACGTTACGCTAAGCAAATATGTCTAAGGATTATTACAATATTTTAGGGATCGATAAGAACGCTTCTCAAGAAGATATCAAGAAAGCGTTCCGCAAGCTTGCGCACCAGCACCATCCGGACAAGTCCGGGGGCAATGTTGATAAGTTCAAGGAGATCAACGAAGCTTATCAGGTTCTCGGCGACCAGAAGAAGCGCGAGCAATACGATCGCTTCGGGCCGGCTTTCGAGAATATGCAGGGCGGGCGGGGTTTCGGCGGATTTGACGGCTTCCGTGATTTTACCGGATACGCCAACGGCTTCGAAGTCAACCTGGATGATCTTGGCGACCTTTTCGGGGGCATCGGCGATGTTTTCGGATTCGGCCGGTCAGCCCGTACGAGCGCTAAAAGCCGCGCGCGGCGAGGCCGCGATATCGAGATACCGGTCCACATCTCATTCAAAGAAGCCGTATTCGGTACGGACAAAGAAATCAAGGTCGTAAAAAACACTGCTTGTCCCTCCTGCGGGGGGAGCGGCGCCGAACCTGGAAGCAAGCCGGAAGCCTGTCCCTCCTGCGGGGGGTCGGGCCGCATCAGGCAGGCCCAGCGGACTATTTTCGGGGCGATGCAAGTCGAAACATCTTGCCAGAAATGCGAAGGGGAGGGCAGGGTGATCACGGAAAAATGTAAGAAATGCTCCGGTTCCGGCGTAATAAGGGACGAAGTCCGGCTCAATGTCCGCATCCCGGCGGGTGTCTCAAGCGGAGAATCCATCCGTCTGGCAGGACAGGGCGAATCAGGCCAGAGAGGCGCTCAGGCCGGCGACCTTTATATCAGGCTGGAAGTCGAAACTGATCCGAAATTCAGGAGGCAGGGCGATGACATCCATACCGTCGCTGAGATCTCGATCGCGCAAGCGGCGCTCGGCGACAAGGTCGAGATCGAGACGGTTGATGGCCCGGTCAAGCTCAAGATTCCCGAAGGTACCCAGCCAGGCAAAGTATTCATCTTGCGCGACAAGGGCATCCCGCATCTGCGCAGCCGCGGGCGGGGCAGCCATTTCGTCGAAGTGAAAGTAAGGATCCCGACCGGTCTTTCGCGCAAGCAGAAAGAGTCGTTGAAAGATCTCGGAATCTGATAAAAATATGAAAGAAAGATTTGCTCAGCAACCAGCCGAATCCGGAAAAAATGACGAGTTCTTCCTGGAACTTGCGCGCAAACTGGTGATTTATAATCTTAATGAAGACACAGGAGGCAAAGTTACGATCGAGATGCTCGGAGCAGATGAATACGAGAAAAGGATCAGGCAGCAGTTCGAGATGATCAAACATCTTAATCCTGGGTCGAGATTCGTCAGGGATGTTGTTGATCTTGTGGCAGGAATCGAAGTCTCGGCAAAAAAACCTAAAATTCACCCGGATGCATACAAGCACGCGAAGAGGATCGAAAGCACGATACCGAACGGGGATATTTGAATATGCAATATAAAGCCAATAAACTGATCGTTTTAATTGCGCTGTTAGCCGTTTCTAGCTCGGCCTTTTTATTAGATATCTATCAAACCCAGCCTACTTTTCCGCTGACAGCCGACAGTCTCCGCCTGGACGAGCAAGAGGCCACTATCAGAGCGATCAAAAAAGTCCAGCCTTCGGTTGTTAGCATAATCGTATATGACCAGGAGCAGGTCGTCAGCCTCGATCTCGATTCCGGCGAACGGACAACAGGCAAGCGCCGGGTCGAAAAGGGATCAGGCACGGGCTTCATCATCTCTGCCGACGGTTTGATCCTGACCAACAAGCATGTCGTCGAATCCGCAAGCGAAAAGACCGCTGAATTCCGCATAATCCTTAACAGCGGCAAGGAGTATTACGCCCAACTGATCGGCAAGGATCCGGTCAATGACCTGGCGGTCCTGAAGATCTTCGATAAGAACCTGCCTGCCGTAGAGATCGGAAACAGCGCAAAACTCGATATCGGATCGGCTGTCATAGCGATCGGCAATGCCCTCGGACGCTATCAGAACAGCGCGACCAAAGGCATCATCAGCGGCATCGGCAGGAGCATCATGGCCAGCGATCAGACCGGCCGGAGCGAGGGCCTCGATAATTTGCTGCAAACCGATGCGGATATCAATCCCGGAAATTCCGGCGGGCCGCTCATAGATCTTGCGGGCAAAGTGATCGGCATCAGCACGGCGATCGATGAATCCGGATCCGGCGTCGGATTCGCGATTCCGATCGGCGACGCCGCCCCGGTCATCAGGTCCGTGAAAGAGCAGGGGCGCATCGTGCGCCCGCGCCTAGGACTCCGGTATATCATGCTGACCCCCGAAGAATCCCGCGACAACAACCTTGCGCGCACCAGCGGCGCCTGGGTCGTGCCAGGCAAGGACGGCTCGCCCGCGGTCCAGCCGGATACGCCAGCCTACCGCGCCGGAGTCAAAGAAGGCGATATCATCTACGAGATTAATGCGATCCCGCTTTCAGGTAAAAATACGCTCCTTTCGGTCGTACAGAAGTATAAGCCGGGCAACCGCATAGGTTTGAAGATCCAGCGGGGCAAGGAGATATTGACGCTGATCGTCACTTTGGACGAATTCAAGTAAAAAATATGCATCACGAGATCGAAGCCGACTACAAGGAAGAATGGGACGAGAGCACGACCCAGTGCCGCAACTGCACGAGCCTGATCGAACAGGATGGTTCGCCCTATTGCGCGGAAGCGCGGGCGCACGTCCCGCTTAGCGCCCATTGCGATTTTTTCCAATCAAAGGATTAAAGGCCGCTTATTACGCTGCTGGTGCTTAGAAATCTGCAAGATTTCATACATCCGCTTGACAACATTTAAGAAATGTTTTAATATTGAATCGCCTCCTTGAAACAAGGGGGTTTTGTAAACGCGACGGTGCCTTGATTATCGGCTGCTGTCTGAAACGAGAACACTATTTGGAGATCAGGATGAAAAGGAAAATGATCACGGCGGCGTCTTTTTTGTTCTTTTTTATTTTCTGCATATCCGTTGCGAACGGATATGCCAAAAAAGGCGCAGCCGCGCCTCGCGCTCCTGACAAAAGAGCCATGGCGGCGGTTAAGCAAGCCAGAAGTTATGAGCAAAATCGAACCAGACCCTCAACAATACCTGCCTATTCTGATTATGCCGATCTGATCGAGAGGCATATCAAAGCAGGTCTTAAAACCGGAAGTCGCGCCCAACCGGCTTATCATGTCGTCGGTGAAGGGGAGACTATGCTTAGTATTGCTAAAAGATTCGCCTGCCGCGAAGCTGAACTGCGCAAATGGAACGGTTTGAAGCGGAAAGCCGAGCTGAAAGCCGGCGATCAGCTCGCCATTCTCGGTCCTGAGCTTGCGAAAAACTTTGCGAAAGCCTCCTTCTACGGCAGAAGATTCCAAGGACGCCGGATGTCGAATGGAGAAAGATTCGACATGAACATTCCGCTGACTGCGCATCGGACGCTTCCCCTAGGGACGCAAATCAAGGTCATAAACCTGTTGAACACGAGGGAAATCGTCCTGAGAGTGAAGGACCGCGGACCCTGGACCAAGGGCAAGGGAGGGTATACGCGCGATCTCGACCTATCGTACGCGGCGATGCGGATACTCGCCTGCGAAAAAGTAAATACGATCAAAACCGGCATAATACCGGTCCTGATCAATGTCGTCTCATCCGACTGACAAACGTTAAAACCCCGCATAGCTATTGCGGGGTTTTTCATGGACTTGTTAGAACAGCTGAGATAATCAGTACCGATGGTGGGAATCGAACCCACAAGGCTTGCGCCACACGATTTTGAG
>CAYTAV010000011.1:0-24262 GCA_964435875.1 uncultured Gammaproteobacteria bacterium | reverse complement strand
GCAGAATTATCGCGGTTAAAATCTTCTATTCCCGATGAATCGGAAAGATCCTGGAACATAGCATTCAAGGGTGAGCGCCAGTCCCCGATTTCATTTCCCGAAATCTGCTTTTCAGGATAGATCTTGATCTGGCTCCTGTACCTCTGTTCATCGCTTCCTTTGACGAATAATAACTTGGGAATAAAAAAAGCGAAGCCAGCAATTGCTAAAAATATTATCATATTAACAATAATGCTGTTCCGCGTTTTTAATTTTAGGCTTTCATTTTTCAATATCGCAAGCATGGGGAACCTGATATTTTTCCTCTAAAGGGTTGTATACCAAAAAAATAACCTATTATAGCGTTTTTTGCTCGGTTATGTTATCAAATAAAAACAATAAATTTTAAATTATCTTCAAGTTAAATTATAACATATTTTGACTTCAATTTTCAAACCTGAATAATCATCCTCTGCTTTACAGGATAAATGTAGCGGGTGATTTGACAATACGCATCATTTATTTAACTTTAAATAAGATTTTTAATTATCCGTCAATAATGCGGATGTTTTTTTATAATTATTTTTTTTTCAATATATGATGCGCGGATAGCCAAATTAAGTAATCCACACATTGGGCTCGTATCAAAAAACCGTCCATTTTATGGACGGCCACAACGGTAACTAAATCCTCGCATCTTATTTGCTACGAGCAAAATCCCAAGCGGCACTCAAGATTTTTTGAACTGTCACAAGATTTGAGCTCGCCTTTCGTGCTTGAAGCACAGCAAGGCTGATTGAATCCCCCGCAGACCAGGCACGATCCGTTGTTTAAAAGATTCCCAGGATTGCATACGGGTGGTTTTTCACAAGGAATCATCCCATCCGAGCCGCAAGCCATGCATGTCCCTGCGCGGCATTCATTCCTGTCGGCTCGTGTCGTCCCGGTCGCAATACAGGCTGGTTCGCTCATGCAGCAAGGATTCCCGTCTATGCCGCAAAGGACGCATCTTCCTGCCGAGCAAGCCAAATCGGATGAAACGCAAACATCTGTGGTATCGCAGCATGGTTCATCCCTTTTACCGCACTTTTCACATACTTGATTTAGGCACACGAGTCCTGATTGGCATTTTTCATCCTCACAACAGAACGAACCGTCTTTGCCGCAAGCACATTCATCTAGACACATATCCTTCCCTGAACCATCCGGCGATGTACAGCAAATAAGCCCGTGAAAACATTTAGGTTCACGATCCTTGCAGCATTCCAGGCCATGCTCCCCGCAAGCATGCCCTTCGGCAATTTCGCTCTTCCAGGAATCGCCGTTCTCAGGCAAGGCCCTCCCGCAACCCGACAATAGCATGATAATGGCTCCTGCGACTATTAGATCCTTATGCATATATCCATTTTATATGCATAATGCCTGAATAACAATGGTCGCTTGATGATATCACGCACTTTGTTATAATCCAGTTATATTTTTATCAAATGCCGTCTTATGTTAGTCGTAAAGAAGCATGGAATTATAATTTCGCCTTCCAACAAAAATTTCGAGTCCCGGTCAACCTTTAATCCAGGCGTCCTGCAGGAAGGCGATACAGTGCATATTCTTTATCGGGCGCAGGGCAAGGACTACAAATCAAGCATCGGCTATGCGCGGCTGGCAGGCCCGCTTAAAGTCGTCGAAAGGTGGAGCCGCCCGTTGCTCGAACCTGCCCAGCAATACGAATCAAGGGGCGTGGAAGATGCACGGATATCAAAGATTGGCAAACAGGTTTATGTTGTTTACGTAGCACACGACGGCAAACATGCTTTATTAGCATATGCCAGCGGCACCGATCTTTTCAGCCTGGAACGCAGGGGCATTATCAGCCCTTGCATAACATACCGCTATGCCGAGAAGCTGTTTGAGAGATCAAAACTGAAAGATGATTATTTCTTTTTTTCCTCATACTACAAGGACCAGGCAGGAGATGATATATATGTCTGGGAAAAAGACGGGATATTATTCCCGGAAAAGATCGCAAACCGCTTCTTTCTCATGCACAGGATACTGCCTGATATTCAGCTTGCGAGCGCCAGTTCAATCCACAAGCTGACTACAAATAATTTTTGGAAAAACTACCTAAAAAAACTTGATAAACACATATTGTTAGAGGGTATTTTCGACTTCGAATCAAGGCATATCGGAGGCGGTGCTCCTCCGATAAAAACATCTCAAGGCTGGCTGATCATATATCATGCTGCCCGGCAAACGAACGAAGGCCGAGTATACTCTGCCTGTGCGGCTCTCCTTGATTATAAGAATCCGCTTAAGACTATCGCCCGCCTGCCATTCCCCCTAATTACTCCGGAGGATAGCCACGAACGCAAAGGCCAAGTGCATGATGTTGTTTTTCCGAGCGGGACCGCGATCTTCGGCAAAACACTTTATATCTATTACGGAGCTGCCGATACTTATGTCGCTGTTGCTAGCATCAACCTTGAAGAGCTTCTAAAAAAGCTCATGAAGCATCCCATCGGCAAGCATGATCGGTCGTAGCCCTGGAAATCTTTAAGGCTTTCATGATATAATTGCAATGTCTTTAAATAAACTGCTAGTTTTGACAGGAGGGCTGGGAAGCCAGGCTGTTATTTTTTTCTAGCTTTTCACCCGACACAAGCGTTCAAATATGAAAACCAGAAAATGCCCGGTTGTGCTGTATGTCAGTTCTTTCCCGCCGCGTGAATGCGGCATTGCTACGTTCACGAAGCACCTGACCGAAGCCATCGATAAAGAATATAACCCGGGAGTCAAATCCAAGATACTGGCAATCAACGCTAACGGTACTTCTATTTATAATTACCCGAAAAAGGTAGTGATGCAGATCAACGAATCTGACATGGAAGATTATCTTAATCTCGCTAATGAAATTAACCGCTCTCCCGATATCAAGGCGGTCAACATTCAGCATGAATACGGATTGTTCGGCGGGGATTGGGGAAGCTATCTGCTTCCGTTCATCGAAATAGTCAATAAGCCGATAGTAACGACTTTCCATACCGTTCTTCCGGATCCAGAGAAAAGCCTTAAGAAACTCACTCGGGCGATCGCTGAGAAATCCCATACGATCATTACAATGACGCATTCTGCCGCCCGCCTGCTTTCAGACCACTACGAAGTCCCCCGGGCGAAGATCAGCGTTGTACCGCATGGTGTCGACCACGTGCCATTCCCTTCGAAATCCCGTGCAAAAAAGAAATTGAATCTCTCGGGATATACCGTACTTTCGACATTTGGAATGCTTAATCGGGACAAGGGTATCGAATATGCGATCGAAGCCCTGCCGGAGGTTGTAAAACACTTCCCCGACGTACTATACCTGGTGCTTGGAGCGACTCACCCGGTCGTCAGGCGTCATGAAGGCGAACGCTACCGCAATAAGCTCAAACGGGTGATTCATCAGCTCGGGCTTGCGAACCATGTGAAATTCTACGATAAATACCTGACAGATCAGGAAAAAATTGAATTTTTAAAGGCTACTGATATCTATATCTCCCCAACCCTGAATCCCTTGCAGGCAGTAAGCGGAACGATATCCGAGGCCCTGGCGTGTGCTTGCCCGATAATCGCGACTGCTAACCAATATGCCAAGGATGTGATCAGCCATGAACGCGGAATTTTGGTAAGGTTTGAAAACTCGGACGATATTGAAAAAGCGCTTCTCGAGATGCTCTCCGACGTAAGAGCCCGCAAGGAAATGAAAAAGAACGCCTATTTCTATTCAAGACACATGACCTGGCAGAACGTCGCTCTTTCATATTTCAATACATTCAATCGATTTGCGAAGATCGTCCCTCGGACCAAGGGTAAGGTGCCGGTTTTCAATCTTGACCACATACGAGCGCTGACCACGAACTTCGGTATCATACAGTTCGCGAACCACACGAAACCAGATCCGCATTCAGGTTATTGCCTTGACGACAATGCGCGGGCGCTGCTGGGCTGCGTTAAATACCATGACATAAGAAAGCGCAAAAGCGTAATGCGTTTAATCGATATCTATTTCAATTTTGTAAAATTTTCACAAAAAAATAACGGCAAATTCCATAATTTTGTGAACACTGCGAAAGAATTCACGGACCTGGCAGAAAGCGAAGATACATACGGACGGACTATTTGGGCGCTTGGGCATATGATAACTTCAGCGAGTCTTCCGGATGAGGCAAAAGAAGAGGCTAGAAAGATTTTTTTCAAGGCCCGCAAGCATGCCATCGAGCTTCACTCCCCTCGAGCAATCGCGTTTACGATCCTAGGGCTCGCCAAGGCGGCAGATGGCGACGAAAAGGCCTTGGCGATAATTACAGAACTTTCTAATAAGCTTATTTCGCTATACCTTGCGCAAGTAAATGAAAACACGAGCAAAGAGTGGCGCTGGTTCGAGAATTGTTTGACCTATTCGAATTCTAAATTGCCTGAAGCGCTGTTTTGCGCTTATAGAACGACTGGCAAAAAAGATTATCTCAAAATCGCGGAAGCCTCACTCTCTTTCCTATCTTCAATCACCTTTGAAAAAGGCTATCTTTCTCCCATCGGCCAGAACGGCTGGTATTACCGCGACGGCAAGCGCGCCTACTTCGACCAGCAACCGGAAGACGCGGCATCCAAGGTCGAGACCTACGTTGCGGCATACGAGATAACCGGCAAAAAGGATTATCTCGACAAGGCTAAAACCAGCTTTGAATGGTTCCTCGGAAAGAACCATCTCGGGCAGATGGTCTATGATGAAGCTACGGGCGGTTGTTACGACGGGCTCGGGAAATACTCCCTAAACTTTAACCAAGGCGCCGAATCAACGCTTTCTTATTTCTTAGCCCGCTTGGCGATCGATAAATATTACTTATAAAATAGGGCGGTCCGCTAAAAACATATGGCAAATCTTAAGCATACAAGCGACGAAATCGGGCGGACTTATGAAAAGGCTGTCGAGGTTCTACGTGCCTGCTCTAGAAAACAGGGTTTTTTCGCTTCGGGTCTGCCCGGAGGTTATGAGGCGGTCTGGGCCCGCGATTCCATGATCACTTCGCTCGGTGCTTCGCTAGCCAAAAGCGAATTCCGCACAACTTTCAGGAAGAGCATAGAACTTTTATTCGACAACCAGGCTGAAATGGGACAAATACCCAACTGTGTCGGATCATGGAACGAAGACCGGCAGTCGGACGTAACCTTCAACAGCATCGATGCCCCGCTCTGGCTGATCATCGGCACATATGCATATTCAAAGAGATTCAATGATAAAGCGGTCATCACAAAGTACGCCAAACAGATCCAGCGCGCATTCAGCTGGCTGCGCGCGCAAGACCCGGATAACATCGGTCTGATAGCTCAACAGCCGACAAACGACTGGCAGGACGCCTTCCCGCATAAATACGGCTATGTGCTACATGATCTTGCGCTCTACTATGCGGTCCTGAAAATGCTCGGCGAACATCATTTGGCCGAGATCCTGCGTTCAGTAGTGAACGGCGATTCCCGAAAATATTCTTCGCTTTACGACCAGAGGCTCGGTTATTACTACCCTTGGGGCTGGAAAAATCATGACCGGATCCGCGAGCACGAAGAATGGTTCGACACGGCGGGCAATCTGATCGCGATTATAACCGGCCTAGCCGACCAGCGGACGTCGGCCAGAATCCTGGATTTCATCGAAAAAAATCGGATTAATCGGCCCTTTCCCTGCAAATGCATCTGGCCGCCGATCAAGCCAGGCGATAAGGAATGGCATGATTATTTTGAGCTCTGTGATGCGCGCCAGCCGCTTAAATACCTCAATGCCGGCATTTGGCCTTTCATCGGAGGCCTTTATGTCGCGGCGCTGGTCAAGGTAGGGCAGAACGAAAAAGCCCGCCAAGAACTCCTGCTTTTGGCTGAAGCGAATCTGCAAGTGATCAAAAATCCGGGGCATCCGCAATATATGCTAGAGCTTTCAAAGGCCAGGCACATGGATTTAGGCGAATTGAAAATCCTGCGCCAAAAGGAATTCAACGAGTGGCTGGATGGAAAAACCGGCAAGCCGAAAGGAGAGCCCTACCAGGGCTGGTCTGCCGGAATGTACATCTATGCCTATGAATGCGTAAAGAAACGAAGAGCAATCTATTTTTAAGACTCAGAAACCCCGGGTCCAACCGGGGTTTTTATTCTTGGATCATACCGCCTTTTCTTTTTTTGCTCTAGCTTTTGGCTTATCGCCTTTTGCTTTCTTCTGTTTCCATTTTTCGATCTCTTTATGGTTGCCTGACAAGAGTACTTTGGGAACCTGGTATTTTTTTCCATCGATCTCGAATGCTTCCGGGCGGGTATACTGCGGATGCTCCCTGGACCGGCCGTCTGAAAACGACTCGTGGATGGCGCTTTCTTCATTGCCTAATACGCCGGGAAGCAGCCTGGCGATCGTATCGGCTACAATAAGCGCAGCGAGCTCACCGCCGCTTAACACATAAGGGCCGATGGATATTTCTTCGTCGACGAACTTTCTGACCCGCTCATCGATTCCTTCATAACGCCCGCATATCATGATAATATCTTTGCAGTCCTGATTTCTAGAAAAACGCATAGCATCAGCTTGCTTCCATTGGCGGCCTTTAGCAGCGAATAATATTGAGCGGGTCTCTTTGCCGCATTTTTTCCGGATATCGTTGATTGCCCGAATAACCGGCAGAGGCATGAGCACCATGCCTGCACCGCCGCCGTAAGGCTTATCATCTACCGTGCGATGCTTATCTTCTGTCCAGTCGCGCAGGTCATACACGATGAAGCGGACGGCTTCGGATTCTACCGCCCGCTTCATAATTGATTCCTTGAGATATGAATCGAAAATATTTGGAAAGATGGTAAGGATATGGAAGCTGACCATAAATTTGTATAAAATCTCGTGCCGGATTATTTTAATGAAAGATTGGCTTGCTCGATCAAGCAGGATTCTAGTTCGGTCCTCGATGAAGCGGGCCATGCATTTCGAAATAATCGGAGCTTCTGGAATATCTACATAAAATGCCGCGCTAAGGCGGCATTTTATGACCTATGTGATCGGTTTTTGTATTAGATTTTGAAATCGTCGACCGAAGAAGTGTCAATATCGGCATCGCGCATCGGACGGCCAGTGGCTGGCTCGATGATCTTAAGATTAACGCGGGCATTGTTCTTCGCTCCTACGATCTTCAAGAGCGTTCTTACTGCTTTTGCAGTTTGTCCTTTCTTTCCTATCACGTATCCCATGTCCTGCGGATTGATCTTGAGAGTTAATAGCACTCCCCGCTCATCGATAATACGCTCGACCTTGACATCCTGGGGATGGGCTACGATCGATTGGATGAGATACTCCAGGAATTCCTTGTCGCCTTGTGCTCCCATAAAATTTTCATGCTTTCTAGCTAATTGGGAAAGATAATCTAGCCAGAAAGATGCTCTTTAGCTTACTTAATAATATGCCTCGACTTGGCAATGATTATATTATACTGCTTAATTATTATTTTGTCAAGAGAACAATCTCCGCCCTATTTTTCTTTCTGACCCTTTTTCTTGTTGATTTTTACTTTTCTTATTTTTTCTCCTTTTATTATATTATTTCCGACTAACAGGTTGTTAACGGTTACTGTCATTTTAGCCCCTTTTGACAACCAATGTTCGATTCGGTCTTGCTTGGCTTGCAGAACTTTGCTCCTTGGGTTGTATGAACCAAGGATCTCAAGCGCCTTGCCATAAGGATCACGGGCCCTTTCTGCTATTGTCAGCCTGTATAGCGGCTGGCTTTTTTTTCCGACTCTTGTTAATCTGATGCTTAGCATATTTTCTTTTGCTTCACGTGATGCAAGGCAGTACCTTTCAAATTCACGTTGCCGGTTAATTATTGTTGCCGATCAAGCTCAAAACTATTTCTTATATTAACCGAAAAACCGGCCCGAGTCAAGACTTGACAGATACGGCAGGCATGTTAATATATCGAAGCATGCCTTTTCCATGGACGCCGCATCGATCGATAATAAGCGTCCAGTGTTAAAGAAAGATAACACTAAAGGTATTCTTTTGAAATCCAAAGGATATCTTTGGATTTTATTATTTTTAACTTAGCTCAATATTAGCGTAAAATAAAATGGCAAAGAATAAACCTACAGGCTACCCGTTCTATGAGATGCTTTATATCGTACCGCAAAAATTCAGCGAAGAAGAGCTGCCGAAAATAATCGAGAAAGTTAAGAATTTACTGGAAACAGCCGGCTGCGGTATCAAGCAAACCGATATTTGGGGCAAGAAGAAGCTTGCTTATCCTATCAAAGGTTATAGTTTTGGGTATTATATCCTGATATTCTTCGAAGCTCCCCAGAATTCGATCGCCCAGCTGGACCGGACACTGCGCATGACAGGAGACGTGCTCAGACATATCATTATCAAATCGTCCCCGAATGCAATGGTTAAGACTTCATTGAAGCAGCCGACTGCTATTGAAGAGCCGAAGGAGCCGGCGAGGGATGCTTTACGTTCGAGGCCCGAACAGCAGGAAAAGAAAAAGGATCCCGGCAAGGTCGACTTAAAAGACCTCGACCAGAAGTTGGATAAGTTGCTCGAAGTCGACCATCTTCTTTAGATAAAAAATTTTAACTACAAAAGTATGAATCTGAACAAGGTGATGATAATCGGCAATCTTACCCGGGATCCGGAAGTGAGGACGATCCCCAGCGGCCAAACTGTTACTACATTTTCAGTGGCGACCAGCCTTTCATGGACCGACCAATCGGGACAGCGCCAGGAAAAGACTGAATTTCATAATATCGTAGCTTGGCGCCGCCTTGGAGAGATTTGCGGACAGTACCTGCGCAAAGGATCCAAGGTCTACATCGAAGGCCGGATCCAAACTCGCGATTGGCAGGGGCAAGATGGCGTAAAGCGCTATCGCACGGAAATCATAGCGGAAAACATGATCATGCTCGACCGCGCAGGAGTAGGAACGGCAGCGCCGCAAACAGGATATGCTCCGGCTCCATCAGCGCCGTATGCGGGACTGCCTTCGACCGGTTTCGATCCCGCCGCGGAAACGCCGCAACCGGCAGACGATGATATCAAAGTCGAGGATATCCCATTCTAAAGATTTAAGAATACATATTTATGGAAAGCGTCAAAACTGAAAAAAAATGCCTTTTTTGCGTTAATAACACTGACGACGTCGATTATAAAGACATTCATACGCTTCGAAAATTCATCAACTTTCAGCAGAAGATCCTCCCGCGTAAGCGAACCGGAACCTGCTCGAAACACCAACGCTTGCTTACCTTGGCAGTCAAGCGTGCTCGCGCAATCGCCCTGTTGGCTTTTGTTCCGCGCTAAGAAATAATATGCTGAATATCTCAGATATCAAGGCGGGTTCACTAGTCCGGATTTCAGGCGAACCTTATGCAGTTCTGCGCGCTGAACATCATAAGATGGGGCGTGGAAGCGCGGTTTTAAAGCTTAAGCTGAAAAATCTTGTTAGCGGAAACCTGCTCGATCATACCATGCAAGGCAGCGAACGGATCGCTCCGGCTGAGACCGAGAAAAAAAAGGTAAACTACCTCTATTCCGATGCTGACAACGCCTATTTCATGGAGAACGATACATACGAACAGTTTTCATTAGCAATCGACCAGGTCGGCTCGAAAAAGAAATACCTAAAAGACGGGACCGATGTCGACGTGTTATATTTTGATGGGCGTCCGGTTTCAGTCGAACTGCCGATAAAAGTAAAATTGAAGGTTGCAAGCGCTCCTCCAGGAGTGCGAGGCAACTCGGCTGGCAATGTTACTAAAAAAGCTACCCTGGAGACGGGTGCAGAAATTACAGTCCCGATGTTTATCGAAGAAGGTGATGAAATCATCATAAACACCGATCGCGAGGAATACGTCGAGAGGGGATAGGGCTTCCTGCAGCAGGAAACCCGGCATAGCCGGGTTTTTTTATTAAGGCGCTAATCCTGACTGGCTTTTTAGTACCTGACAGAGTCCTGGCTTCCTCCGCAATTTGGCTCTGGCATCGATTTACTAGTTTTTTGCTCCTTTCCCAAGCTAGAGGACCTTGCTTCAGCTGTTTAAAAAACAAGAGCGAGGACCGCTCCCCGCTCTTGATATGCATACTGCAAACTATTATTTGTTCTCTTCAAGCTCCTTCGCCTTTGCCTCTGACCAAATGCGCTTGCGGATTTCACTCATCAGCTTCTTGTCATCCCGCATGGCTTTGCGTGCGTTTTCCCTTCCAACGCCGAGCTTGACATCTCCATAACTATAAGAGTTGCCTGCTTTTGAAATTATCTTGTATTCGACGCCCGCATCCAGGAGGTCTCCGGATATCGAAATTCCTTCGTTATACATGATATCGAATTCGCAGGTCTTAAAAGGCGCGGCAACCTTATTCTTGACTATCTTCACCTTCACTCGATTGCCGATTATCCTGTCGCCTTGCTTGATCTGGGCTGATTTACGGACTTCGATGCGTACAGACGAATAGAATTTGAGGGCTGTCCCGCCGGTTGTGGTTTCGGGATTCCCGAAGAATACGCCGATCTTCATGCGCGTCTGATTGATGAATACCACAACCGTCCTGGTCTTTGAAACGACGCCTGTTAGTTTCCTCAGCGCCTGGCTCATCAAACGCGCTTGGAGGCCCATATGGGAATCGCCCATGTCCCCTTCGATCTCCTTCTGCGGTACGAGCGCGGCGACCGAGTCGACAACTACTACATCGACGGCGTTCGATCTCACCAGGGTTTCAACTATTTCGAGCGCCTGCTCGCCGGTATCCGGCTGGGAAATCAGCAGCTCTTTTACGTTGACGCCGATCTTCTGCGCATAATCCGGGTCGAGAGCATGTTCAGCATCGACAAAAGCTGCGATGCCTCCGAGTTTCTGAACCTCTGCAATGACATGCTGTGCAAGTGTCGTTTTTCCGGAAGCTTCCGGCCCGAAGATCTCTATAATACGCCCGCGAGGGACCCCACCGACACCGAGCGCGATATCGAGCGAAAGGCAGCCGGTAGGCACGACATCAACCTTGGCCGCCTTTACCTCACCGAAACGCATGATCGCTCCTTCTCCGAACTTGCCTTTGATCTGTTCGATCGCCAGTTCGGCAACTTTGATCTTTTCCTGTTTATCATCGCTTTTGGATGCAGTCGCACCCCTTTTATCATCCGCCATATATTTTAGGTTAATTTTCAACCATTCCCAGGATGTTTGATGCCGGCATATTTTGCAGGATCATTCTATCAAGGTATTCCTAAAAAAACAAATAGCAAGCTTGAAAACCGCTGAACAACAAAAAGGAGGTTCCCCTCCTTTCAAAAATCCAGGAGCGCCGCAGTCATGAATCTTTCAACAACACCTGTTTTATGATCGTACTTTCTTGTCCATGTTTCTTTTTCGCGACGACCATGATCGTATTGATGCCGTTGCGCAGGCTCACGGGCTGGTTGAATTTTCCGTCTGTGCCGGAAAGCACCTTCTTGCCATTGATCGAAATCTCGGTTTCCGGTTCGCTCGATCCGCTGACGACTATCTCCCGCTCGCTTGTAACATAGCTTTCCGGAGGGTTTTCGACCGCCAGCGCCGGCGGAGCTGCTACTGTATTAAACTGGCTCTTGAGGTAGAATGCGCAGACCAAAACGGCAAAACCGACAGCCAGGTTCTTGATCAGCCTCGGTATAACGATCTGCCGCTCATGGATCTCGCTTTTTTCCCTGAAAAGATTGTTTTTATCCTCTTTCTCGCTAGCGATAAAATGTTCGCTGCGTATAAAAAACCTTTCGCAATCGATCCCGAGCGCTTCTGCGTACTCCTTGAGATAGCGTTTGCGATAGATGCCAGAAGGCAGCTCATCCAAGCGCCCTTCTTCGATGGCGCAAATGTATCCGGACTTTAAGCGGGTCTTGGCCGCGGCCTGCTCGACTGACATGCCGGCGTTGATCCTGGCTTCTTTCAGCAGGCTGCCTAATATGCCCGAATCCTTGATTATCCTTCTTTCCTTGAAAATTTTCATGTGGATTTTTTATTATTGACCAAGCCTGCCGAAGGCTGTCAACTGCCCTGGAACCAATTACCCGTGTTCCATTGATTCGCGTTCTGTACTCCTAGCCTCTGGAAAATGAAGCTGACTATCATCCAGCTGCAGAATACGATTACCAACCCGGCGATAGAATTGAATATGATCTGCCGCGCTCTGCCGACCTTGTCCGAACTGCCCATCGAAACAATGAATAAGATTCCGCCGTAAACGAGGAATAAGAGGGCGAGCGCTCCGGAAATGCCCCAGATAAACCGGGCGATATTGCTAGCAAGTCTCACAAAATCATTAACCTCATAATTCCCACAATTAGTATTACCAGGACAATTGGTTTTATCGCCATTAGGAGTCGGCAATATCGTTTCTGCATGCATTACTGTAGGCAGGAATAATATTACCGCAAGCGGTACGATTATACAAACCTTGACGATCAATGAGGTTTTATTACTTTCAGCCATAATTTTTTTATTGCCGAATGATCTTGTTAGGCGCATTATTTTACAGTCTGCTGGACCTTGGTCGCTCCGAGGCGCAGGACATCCTCCAGCTTGCCCTTGCCGGCGACCGCCGAATCGATCATCTCGGCGATAATCTTATCGGCCGCCAGCGCGTCCTTGCCTTTATACCAACTTTTGGAAGTAAGCAGTTGTTCGGCGAATACGCCGATCTCCTTATCTTCTTTCTGCTCGTCGATTAATGCGCGCAGGGCAGTCGGCCGCTTCGTCTTTTCAAGGAAAAGTTTTGCGTTCTCGGGTTTCGCGGTCGCGAACTGGACGAAATCCCAGGCGACATCTTTGTTTTTCGATTTTGACGACACGGTCTCGACCCAATAATTCGCAAAGTTGATCTGCAGCGCGGAATTCTCGATCTGCGGCAGTTTCGCAATCGCGAAATTGAGCTTCGGCGCGCTAGCTCGGATTTCCGGGATATGGTAAGAATACCCGAGCATGAAAGCTAGATTGCCGCGCTCGAACAATTGGAGGGAATTATCTAGATCCTTGTTCCAACAGTAGACTTCTTTCAGGGGATTAGCAAAATCCGTATAGAACTGCAGGGCTTCGAGGCCAGGATTCCTGTTTTGCCCCGTAAAATACTGCGGTACGGTATGGAATCTGATATATCCGCTCGAATCGACCATTTCTGCGCCGTTCTGCATCATCAGCACGGATAGTATGTCGCCGTAGCGCTCGATGTTATTACTGCCTCCCAGCGCGATTCCCGACTGTACGATCAGGCCGTTGGTATCCTGCTTCGTCAGCTTCTTGATCATCTTCTGGAAATCGCGGTTCCAGTATTGCGGAGGGCTCGCGATATTTGCGTTATTTAGAAGGTCCTTGTTGTAGAATAGCGCAAGGGTATCGACAGATAACGGTAATCCATAAATTTTCTCCTGTCCTCTGTCGTTATTAAGTACGACGTCGTTGTACACCGCTTCGATGAAATCCGATTGCAGCTGCTTGAGGCTTAAGCTGCGCATGTTCTTCACAACGGGGATGACTTCTTTCTTGATAGAGCCCTGGACTTCCTGGAAAACCATCTTATAGGTATCCGGCGCGGGCATGATCTTCGTCTTATAACCGTCGATCCAGGTGTTGTGTATGGAAAAAATATCGGGACCCTTGTCTTCCGCGAATGCGTCGACCAGTTCTTCTTCGTATTCATCATAGCGCCATTTGCGGTATTTTACCGTAATGTTCGGATGGACTTGCTGATAACTCTCTATCAGAGCGCGCATCGAATCTTCATCGTTAAAAACTCCCCAATAATTGATTGTTACCGGCTGGCTTAACTTCTTCGCTTCGCTGCTGACAATGTTCGGATTGCAACCGCAACCCGATGTCATGAACAGTAAGAATATGAATAATATGGCGAGCTTTATGCGCATAAGCGGTTTTAAGAATCAACTACAAGATATTATAACAGAATAGGGGTGCCTTATGCAATTAATTCATGAAGCCAGTCTGGTAATCTGGCGAATTGGCAGCTAATCGGCTTTTGGCCTGTAAGCGAGCGCCTCGGAAATATTATCATAGCTGATCGCGCTCCGACCTTCGAGGTCGGCAATCGTACGTGCGAGCTTTAGGATGCGGAAATAGGAGCGCGCTGAAAGCTTCAGTTGCTCGACCGCGCTCCTTAACAGTTCGCGGCTTCTTTGGTCTGTCGGACAGTATCGCTTGACAGCTTCGGAAGTCATTTCAGAGTTCGTCTTGAACGGCTCGCCCTTGAAGCGCTCCCTTTGCGCTACCCGCGCTTTTTCCACCTTTTCTTTGACTGCTGACGACGGGTCGGCATCAGCCGGAGCGACAAGATGGTCGAAAGCCACGCGAGGCACTTCCACATGTAAATCGATCCGATCTATGATCGGGCCCGATATTCTTTTCTTATAATTCGATATCTGAGAAGGGCTGCATTGGCAGGCGCGCTCCTTGTCTCCCGTGAACCCGCAAGGACAGGGGTTCATCGCGGCTATCAGGATAAATTTGGCGGGAAAGCGCAGGTTGCCCGCCGCGCGGCTGACGTGGATATACCCTTCTTCAAGCGGCTGGCGAAGATTTTCAAGCACGCTTCGCGGAAATTCCGCGAATTCATCAAGGAACAGGACGCCTCGATGCGCGAGTGATATTTCTCCGGGGCGCGGCCACGCCCCGCCTCCGACCAGCGCTACGCCGGAAGCGGTATGGTGCGGTGAACGGAAAGGCCGCTCGCTGACCAGTGCCGTACCTCCCGATAACAGCCCGGCGACGCTGTAAATCTTGGTAATCTCGAGCGATTCTTCGATGGTCAGGTCGGGGAGTATCGACGGCATGGTCCTGGCGATCAGCGTCTTCCCCGCTCCCGGCGACCCGGACATCAGCATATTGTGAGCGCCAGCCGCCGCGATTTCCATAGCGCGCTTGACATGCTCCTGTCCCTTGATGTGCGCGAGATCGAACAGATAGCGCCGGGCTTGGAACGTGATATCGGCGCTTTCCAGAGGAGCGATCAGCTTGCGCCCGATAAAATGCAGATAAAGATCTTTAAGGCTGGTGACGGGAAAAACCGTGATATCTCCTGCGGTTTTCGCTTCATATGCGTTAGCGGCTGGCACGTAAACTTCCCTGATGCCGCGTTCCTTCGCCAGGATCGCAATCGGCAGGATGCCGTTGACCGGACGCAAGCCGCCGTCGAGCGCCAGCTCGCCGACAAAAAGCTCTGAATCGAAGGTCCGGTTGCTTGGCAGCTTCCCGGTCGCCGCTAGTACGCTGACAGCGATCGGCAGATCATAGCTAGGGCCCTGCTTCTTGAGGTCGGCAGGAGCGAGATTGACAGTGACCTTGAGCCTGGGGAATTCCAATTCAGAATTCCTGATCGCACTGCGTACGCGCTCGCGGGATTCTGAAACAGACGCATCGGGCAGGCCGACGATAGCGAATGAACCGATCTCGCCTCCTCCCGTGTCCGCTTCGACCTCGACCAATTCGGCATCCAGCCCGATAACCGCCGCAGACAATACTTTTGAAGCCATAGGGATATAGGGTAAAAAAGTAAAAGCTATAAGCAAAAATCAGAGATTTGCCTTTAACTTTCGACATCTAGCTCCCTGGCCTCCTTCCAAGGAATAAGTTAAAAAATGCAACACTAATAATAAAATATCTGTCATTCCAATCCCGTCCCAATCCCGAGTACTTGGGATCAAAATGACAAAAACCTGCTTTTTCTCAACTCTTGATTATATAAATTCCGCCTCTAATGAAGTTCTTTATACTTTATACTTTATACTTCTTCTTCCCTTTCTGCATCTTCGAGCTTGATCGACAAGAGCTTTGATACGCCGTCATCCTGCATGGTCACGCCATACAGGATATTCGCCCTGCGCATAGTCGCGCGATTATGCGTTATTACGATAAATTGGGTCTTGTGCGAAAGGTCGTCGAGGATCTTTGCTAGCCGCTCGGAATTCGCTTCATCCAGTGCGGCGTCTACTTCGTCCAAAACGACGAAAGGCGACGGATTTGCGCTGATGATGGCGCAGATCAAGGCGATCGCCGTTAGCGCCCTTTCCCCTCCGGATAGCATCGAGATCGACCTGATCTTCTTGCCGGGCGGCGTCGCCTGGATCTCGATGCCCGCGAGCCCGGTCGCATTGTGCTTCTGGAGGAATTTGATCCTTTTCAGGTCTGCACCTCCGGTTGCGCTTTCTTCCGCTCCCGGCTTCTTCCCCGCGCCCCGTATTTCAGGAGTCCCCTGGCCGGATTCTGTATCGTCTAAAACTTCGCCTGCTCCGCTGTCTTCATCCTCCATTTCCTGTTCCATGACCTTGATGATCTTCGCGCTCCCCCCGCCGAATAGCACCTTGAAATATTCTTCGAACTTCTTCTCGATTATCTTGAATTCCCTGTCGAATTGCTCCTTGATCGTGCCGTCGAGTTCACGGATGATCCTCTCGAGCGAAGTGATGGCGCCTGTCAGATCCGCGGTCTGGCTGGCAAGGAAGTCATGCCTGGTTTTAGCTTCCTGGTATTCCTTCTCGACCTCAGGGTCGATCCCCCCGATCTGTTCGAGCTGGCGCCTCAGGGAAAAAATCCTTTCGCGCGCTTGCGCGGAATCGACCGCGGATATTTCACCGGCTTCCTTGATAGCGCGGAAATCAGCCTGGTTCTGCCTGATTTCAGACTCAAGATCTTCGAGCCTGGTCTCATAGCGGGCGGACTCGACCTTCAGGGCTGAAAGCTCGCTGGCGAGCCGTGCAATTTCCGCCTGCAGGGCCTGGATGCTCCTTTGCAGCTCGTAGAGCTTTTTGCGTTTGCCTTCCTCCTGCTTGTTCGCGGCATTGAGCTCTTCCCTGACGGCTGAAAGTTCCCGATTTGCCGCTTCAAGCGCTTTCGAACGCTCAGCCCTTTCTTCTTCGACAGCTTTCAGATCCGGTTCATCGTCCTGCTCGCCGAGCTTCTTTTCGACCTCTTTTTCTTCCGCGGCGATCTTTTTCAGCTGGTCTTCCATGAATGCTTTGCGCTGACGGGATGCACGGATCTCGAGCGAAGCGGCGGAATGTTCAGCCGCGAGGCTTTCTTTCTTTTCGATGAGCGAATAAAGCTGGCTTTGCAGCTTTTCCGCAGCCTGCGTTCCGCTCGTGCTAGCTGCCAATTCGGCAAGCTCAGCGAGCTCGCCCCTGATCTCTCGCAGGATCGTCCGCATCCTGTCGATATCGTTCTCGGCTTCGCAGAGCGCGAGCTTGTCAAGCGACTTCATGAGCCTTTCGGATATGTCAACCGCTTCACGGCTTTCGGCGGCTTGTTTCGAGCGGCGCGCCTCCTCCTGCAGTCCGGAAATCTTCGCCTCTAGCTCGCGCTTCTCTTTATCGAGACGGTCAAGCACTCCTGCCGCCCGCTCCTCCTCCCTGGAGGCTTCTTCGATGCTGCGCGCGGCCGAGGAACGCTCCATCTCGAGCTCTCCTTTCTTCTTCTTGAGCCAGGACGTGTCGAACTTGCCTGACGCTTCGAGCTTTGCTTCGATCCTGGCTTCGACTGCAGCGAGCGCGCGCACTGCTTCGTCGCGCTTGCTTTGGAGCAGCCCATAGCGTTTTTCCAGCTCGCTGGAATCGGAGCGGGCCTCGTCGGCGGATTCCGCTTCTTGGTGCTCTTTCGTAAGGCCGTCGAGCTTTTCCTGCTTCTTCTTGAGCGATTGTTCGAGTTCCAGAAACTCGCTGTTATAACGTTTGAATTGGGAATTGATCTCGTGCCAAAGCTTCCTGTAATACGCGAGCTCTACTTCCTTCAGTTCCTCTTCGATCTCGCTCCTGCGTTCGAGCCGCCTGACCTGCTTCGTAAGGCTACGGAGCCTCGGCTCGATCTCGGCTAAGAGAAGGCGCGCCTGGTCGAGGTTCTCATGGCTCTGGCGCAGCTTATTAAGCGAGTCGTCGCGCTTGATCTGGTATTGCTTGACGCCGGTCGCTTCGTCGAAGAACTCTTTGCGCTCGGATAAGCTCGTATTAAGGAAGCTCTCGACCGTACCCTGCCCGATCACGCTGTAGGTCTTCTGGCCGAAACTGGCTTTCGCGAGCATGATCTGGATATCCGAAAGGCGCGAGCGGGCGTTATTGACGAGATATTCGCTTTCGCCGCTCCGGAAAAGCCGGCGCGTCAGGACGATCTCGGAATAATCGACCGGGGCTTTGCGGTCCTCGTTGTTTAGGAACAGCGAGACTTCGGCCATGCCGAGCTTGCCTTTCTTATCCGAACCCGAGAAGATGACGTCTTCGGATTTCTTGCCCCTAAGCGCCTTCATGCTCTGCTCGCCGAGCGCCCAGCGCACGGCATCGGCGATATTCGATTTGCCTGATCCGTTCGGGCCGACAACCGCAGTTATGCCGCGCTTACTTCCTTGCGGATCGGGGAATATCAGTTCGTTCTTGGTCGCGAACGATTTGAATCCCTGGATTGTCAGTCTTTCCAGATGCATATTGATAGCGATAGTCATCCCGCGCTGGATATCCGGAATAATTTGTACTGCCTTGGGGACATTTTTCCTATAACCTAGGTATTATTTATTTGCAAATATAAAGCATGTAACCGCTGTAGTCCGCCTTTCTCCGTTACATGCTGACGGTTTTATTATACATCATTCTGATATGCGGGTAAAATCCCGTAGAACCTAATCCTCCGCATCCATCTCTTTTCCTATCTCTCCCTTTATTCCCCTTGCTCCCTTTTTCTTATTATCCCATTTAGCCCCCTTTTCTTTTTTCTCCATTTCTCCCATTACTCCCCTTTTGCCTCTTGCTCCCATTCATCTCACTTGAACTGCACCGTCGAATTATCATTGTACAGCGTCTTGACCCCGTATGAAGTTCCTTCTGACGGGGCAAGCCTGCTCGGGGTTTAACCCGTAAAAGTCCGCCCACGTACTAGCGCTTAGCCAGATCTAGGAAATCACTTGAAACGGACAGCGGAATTGTCGTTATAAAGCGTGCGGACTTGTTCGGGGGCTCGCCCGGTTACAGGTGTTTGAGGATTGCTACTTTATATTGGCCTTATTTGAAATTCACCGCGGAGTTATCATTGTAGAGTGTCTTGACCTGTAACGGGGTCAGGGCGTAGTTGTAGATGCGGACGTCGTCGATTTGGCCGTCGAAATAATCCTCCCCATTACAGCTTCCGATCCTAGTAACGGCAGTAGTATCTGAATCAAGCACAATTGCATCCGAGCTCTCCTTGTATTGACCGTTAACATACAACTTAACGCTCATGGAATCAGCCACAACAGTCAGGAGCGTCCATTGCCCTAATGCCGGGGCATAATCGAAATTATCCATGCCGTCATAGCTTCCGAACAGAACCGACCCGTCTGGTGAATCTAGCTGGAGCTGGAAACGGGTTTGGCCGTTAGCCCAGCTGTCACGCTTGGCAATGATAGTGCCGAAATCATCAAAATCATCAGGCTTAACCCAAGCTGAAATGCTGAAAGGAACATTAACATCAAAACCGGTTCCCATACTGATAAAATCGCTCGTCCCGTCAAAACTCCCCGCAGAATTGAGGTGTCCCGTACGTCCGTTATACCAGAACGAATTCGTAGAGGAAGCGCAGGTTCCGGTGGCGGTCACGCCGGAAGTCCCCAGATACAGCTGGCCAACGTTCCCGTTCTTCGAGGCATCGTGGATCACCCCGCCCTGGCACTCGTCGAACTTCCAATGCGCGATCGGCTTTCCCTTGTTGTATTCCCAGGCGATCTGGGCGGGGGTGCGGGCGTAGTTGTAGATGCGGACGTTGTCGATGAGGCCGTCGAATGCATATCCTGCCGTCGGATCGCAATAGGCTCCGGTAGCTAAAGATCCCAGGCAAACGAACTGGCTGGAATTATTTATTGCACCCGTAAGCGAATTGGAAGTGGAATCAAGCGATACTCCGTCGCCGTAGATGCTGACAGTAGAGCCGTTATAGACACCTGTAATGTAATGCCAATTGGTATCGTTCGGGAAGGGGCTGTCAGAAACAGCTTCTCCATTGACATTGCTGGTATTCCAGATATCAAAAACCAGCCTTCGGTCATATGTACTACTATCCCTATATAAAAGCCATTGTAACCAGCCTGCCCCTTCCCTATATTTAGAGATTACTCCGTTAAGATTAGCATCATTGGCGTCGTTCAATCTGATCCAGGCGCTGACCGTTATCGCCGACCCCCCCTGTCCGATACTGCTTGAATTCAAAATCATCATATGGCTATTAATATTGTCAAACTCCAGCGCCCCGCCTAGCTTGCCTCTTGCCCAGCTTGCGCCTGCAATTGATCCATTATTCCCATTCCCGCTCGTGTCATACGCAGTCGCCCCGCTCTTCTCGTCCATCTTCCACTCCCCGACCGGGGCGGCGCAGTAGTCTGTGCTTCCGGGGACGCAGTACTCGAGGCTGGCGGCGTTGGAGCTCGTCGCAGTCGATGGGCCTCCAACGCTTCCCATAACAACCGACTTACCCTGGTTGTAGTCGAGCTTGACTTCGTCCTCAGTAAGGGCGTAGTTGTAGATTTTGACTTCGTCGATGAGGCCTTCCATGAAATAGGAATCTCGTGAGAAGCGCGAGCCTATTACTTTGTCGTCCCCGGACTGGATTTCCAAGGAACCGCTTAATATGGACGTTGTGTCGGAATTTTTCAGCTCGCCGTCGATATAAATGCTGGCAATCTGCCCTTTCTTCCATATTCCCAGAATATGGCGCCATTGGCCGGCATCAGTAGCGATAGAAGCCGAGCCGTCCGTTCCCCCATTCAATTCTAACGTATAGATATTGGGGTTCTCAAAGGACAGGCCGAAGCGCCTGCCTGCCCCGTCTGCTCCGAAATCAACTATATGCCCGTCTGAACCGTACGGAATCTTCACCCATGCAGATACGGACAGCTCGTCAAAAGTATGTGCAAATCCTGGCATATTCACATAATCATCCGTCCCGTCGAACTCCATTGCCTTGCCGTTTTTCCCGTCAAGCGACCACATGGCGCTGGTGGCGGTATTGTCCCCGGTCGTTCCAGGGTAGAGCGTGCCGTCAAGCGCATTTCCACCAAAGCCTTTGTTATGAGCCGTGCCTCCGTATCCCTCGTCGAAGGTCCAATGCGCTAGCGGGTAAGGGCCGGGTGCGCCGGCGGACATGTCCTCGAGGATCTGCTTCTGCGTGCGGGCGTAGTTATAGACGCGGACGTCGTCGATAAGGCCGTTTAAGAATCTCATATCGTTCCGCCAAGAGCCTATTAAAAGATCCTGGCCTCCCTGGGAATCAACACTGTTTTCCGGAACCCAATCTTGGTCCACACGGATCCCGTTGACATACAGTTCCTGGAATCCTGAGGTCCGGTCAACCAGCGCCGTAACATGATACCAGGTATTAAGCGAAAAAGCGCTGTCTGTTACGCTTTTTCCTTCGGATAGTCCGTCGTCAACATAAAAATGCAGGATTCCTCCGCCATCGAACTCAGACGACCATCCGCTGTATGAATTCGTGTCCTGTTTTGTGACAGCCCCGCCCGTATTTCCATCCTGGCCGATCGGGTAAGCAAGCAGTTTCACCCAGTAGGAGACAGTAAAGCCGCCCATGCCGAAATTCAGGGATTGGCTGTTGCTCACTGCCGTAACGTCGTTTACTCCGTCGAACTTCAGGGAACTTCCATATTTCCCCTGGTCCCACAAAGGCTGTTGGCTGGCAATACCGCCCCCCAGCAGTCCGTCATTTCCATACCCGCTCGTGTCATTGGCCGTACTCCCCTGTTTTTCATCCATCTTAAGATGCAAAACCGGCCCCGGTGCCCACTCGTAGAGCCGGCGGACTTCGTCTGGGGACAGGGCGCGGTTGTAGATGCGGACTTCGTCGATCTGGCCATTCAAATAGTTATAACCATCATATGCTAGGCGATAATCAATCGCCACGGAATTTACTGTTATATTATTATCCGAATTCTGTGCAACCAATTCGCCATCTTGATACATTTTTAAAATGCCATTCGTTGTCCATGTTACGGTCATAAGACTCCAATCTTGGACGTCCTCAGCTTGAGCACAGCCATATAACGCTTCATTAATAACTTCGTTTCCCGTTAAACGGAATTTCCAGCTTGTATCACTGCCGCCATCATAACCGATATAGAAATTATCGCTCGAACCATATGATCCATTAAAAAGCATATGGAAATTTCCATCGTCATAACAGCCTGAAGAAGTATTGAGCTTCACCCAGGCACTAAAGGTCCCGTTTGACATGCTATCTCCGAAAACATGCACATCCGGCAAGGTTATCCCGTCATTAACTCCATCAAATACCCCTCCATTCCCGAACTTCCCTCCGGTCGTGGAGGCATGGCCGTAATATGTTCCGTCATTCCCGTTTCCGCTCGAATCGACTGCTCCAGAAGTCGTCGCGCTCTCGTCCATCTTCCAATACCCCACCAGCCCATCGGTCATCCATTTTTCGGATCTTGATCCGAACGCTGAGCCTGCCGAAGCGCCCATGCCCGCCATTCCGGCATTATAGTCCTGCTTAATCTGGTCGGCACTGCGGGCGTAAGGGTAGATCTTGACTTCGTCGATGAAGCCGTGGAAATATCCGTTATTTACACTACCTGCTTTTCCAATAGAGGTATTCCCGAAACCGGTTGTTGGAATGTTATTATCTCCTCCACTGTTAAATGTAGTACTCACCGGATTGCCATTGATATAGATGGTTCCCTCTGTCAAATTCTCATGAACAGCGCAGATAAGATACCATTGGTTGAATATAATGGTATTCGCAGGGGTTATAAGATTTGGGAAACTACCAGAACCTGGCGACCAGAAAAGAGCTACAGAACGATCATTTTCTATTTCAAGGCTGTATTGGGATACATAGCTGGAATCATGGGAATTGGCGACGATAATGCTTTCTGAACTATTCGGAATACTTAATGGCTTCACCCATGCACATATAGTATGTTCCGAATTAAATGTCGAACTACTAGGCTGGCCTAAATTGACATAATCACTTGTTCCATTGTAAGCGAGGCACTTCCCCGCCACGCACATGCTCTCATCCTGCCAGGTCGCTCCGGTTATCGTCCCGTCATTCCCCTGCCCGCTATCATCATACACGGTCACGCCCCAACCCTCGTCAAAGCTCCAATACCCGACCGGCCCCGGGCCGGTCTCTTCAGATTGGGCGAGGAGGAAAGAGGCGGGGTCGTTCTGGTTCGCGTATTCGGTCTGGATCCAATTATTCGAGCGTACTGCATTGGCAATCTTGAAGTCGTCGATTATCCCATTTATCGGCTGGCCCCAGAATTGGTTGTTCTCTCCGATAATAAAATTTGTAATCGAACCCAAGATAAAGCTGTCTGTATTTGTCGAGTCCTGCTGGCTTCCGTTAACAAAAAGCTTACGCTCATTGGCTGGGTCATCCCAAGTCAATGTGATATAGTACCAGGTGCCATTAAAAAAGTTAATATTAGATAAAAAGGCCTGCGTATCATTAATCGCAAAGCTGGAACCAATATCGCTGTTATTACGGTAAAAAGTGAACCGATATTCTGAATCATCTGCGGCGAAGAAGGAGTTATACCCTACGCAATTCGTCGTTTCCTTATACCAGAAACTGATACTGCCCTGCGAATCGATCTGCCCATTCTCTTCGAAAGAAAGCGACTCTCCGTTTGAGTCCATCTGAAAACCCGCTCCAAATCTTCCGGTAGTGTTCAGAGAGGCACCTTCATTGGCCGAAAGCCATACGGAATTGCTGGTGCTATCGGTTGTAGAGGCGCTTGCGGAATTGTAAAAATGCCAGACAGCTTCATTCGTGCTGTCCCACACATTCACCCGATCCTGCTGGCTCCCGACGCTCGCATTGCCGTAATACATATAGATAGTCTGGTCGTCAGTCGAGGAAAGCGAAGGGATCTTGACCCAGGCGACCAGCGCGCCGGTCGAGGTCGCGAAAGATTCGATCTCGTGCGAGAGCTTCTTTCCTTCTGAATCAATGAAGATGATATCGTCGCCGTCGGATTGGGCGTGCGACCCCAATGATGTATCCGTCAGGGATACCAGCATGGGGAAATTAGTGAGGTCGCCGGCGACTTTCGCGTGGTTTATGACCAGGGCGTTGCGGTAGAGCCAGGTTTCGTTCCACCAGGAGGCGGAAGCGGGATTTGAATTACTGAGCCACAAATACAAAAATCCTGCAATAAAAGCAAATGCGGCAAAAAAGACCGAATATTTATTTTTTACGATTTTGAT
>CAYTAV010000010.1:0-31172 GCA_964435875.1 uncultured Gammaproteobacteria bacterium | reverse complement strand
AGAACACTGGGTTGTGGTCCCAGTGATGAGGGTTCGATTCCCTCTGGCCACCCAAACGGAAATAGAACAAAAAATACCCTTGTAAAATGGGGTATTTTTGTGTTAGAGTATGAGTAACTCCCAAAGGGAATGCAAGCAAGATGGAAATAGAAATTAAAAAATAGATAAATCCGACTGGAAAAGATATAAAGAAATTCGTCTTGAATCCTTATAAAATGATGCAAGTGCTTTTGGAAGTTCATATGATGTTGAGTCGAAAAGAGCAGATGAAGATTGGCAAAAAAGATTTGAAGATGCTGACTCCATGGAAAGCAAAAAGGTTTTTTATGCAGCTAAGATTGATGAGCGGTTTGTTGCCATTGGTGGAGCCTTTCTAGATAAAAACAATGAATGGAATATTATTGCTGTATATACTAAACTAAATAATAGGAGGGCGGGCATCGGAATTAAATTGTTATCATCGATATTAAATGATTTGAAAGCTAGAAATATTCCTAAAGTATTTTTGAGAGTTAATATACATCAGATTGCAGCTGTTTCATTATATAAAAAGGTTGGCTTTACTATTTTAAGAACCCATAAAAATCAATTATTAGGCGATGGAAATTACTATGATGAATATGAGATGGTATATGAATTGCAATAACATATTACGGATTAACTTACGTATGTAACGAGGTCTAACAAGAGAGCTTTTCAGCTTTCTCAAAAATCAATCTATTAAGGGAAAACCGGCTTACAGCCAGTTTTTTTGTACTCCCTGATCTTCTCTAAGTATATCCTGTCCTTTTCCCTATTGAACTCTTGAACCATTTTTGTTTTCCATTCTTCGACCATGCCAAGATTGACGAACTTAAAACCTTCAATTTCAATCGGACTTTTGAAAAGCCTATAGAAAAAATCTTCCTGACCTTCCCAGCAGGTTCCAATATCAACTTCGACGTCATTTATCAGGAGTTTGTAGAATATATGCTTTGGATTTTTTTGGAAAGTAACAATCCTGGCATCTGGGGGTATACAAGAGCTATCATTGACCGCAATATCAATATCATTGATCGGATGATTATAGGCAACAATGCCAAGCAGATAAAGCGGAGCAGAACCAAAGACAACGAAACCTTCTCCAATTAATTCTTTAAGCCTATTCAAGACAGGCTCTATGTCTTTAAAGAATGCTTGATTTATTTCCATAGGTTTTGTGAAAAATATTGCTGATAAATTAATATTACACCATATCAGCATACCGGCAATAATAATCAATGTTTAAAAACAGAAAAATTGACTAACCATGCAGCTTAAACCTATTTGACTCTTATAAAAAGATGTCCTAGAATATCTAGATATAGAGCTTGTTTTTTATCGGTTTATATTTAAGGATTTTTGTCAATTCTGCAATCGGAGGGCAGATTATGGCGAGAAAATCTAAATCAGGATGGTACCCCGAGCTTTATTTCATGATCATTAATAACGAAGAAGACATTAAATTCACTTGGCTCCAAAAGGATGGTTATTATCGGATACCAGAAATAGCCACGCATGTCCGCGTCGGTGTTGGCAAAATCAAAAAGCCAAGGATTGCTTTCGGAGTTTTGCTTCAAAATCCGCGATTCGTTAAATCCAACAAATATGGCGGCATCTGTTCAAGGCTGGGTTTTTGGTTTGAGATACCGAATGGCAAGAAATCAGTGTCATTTCCAAATTTTACAATCATCCAGCATTCGAAGAACAGAATTTTTAGGAGTTATGGCATACCTGTCTGGCATTGATAGTATTATTCTCAAAACCTCGCGGTAGAGCCGCGGGGGTTTTTTATAGATTTTTAGAAGTCTTGACAACAATGTTAAATTAATCTAACATAATGATAGATATATTTAACATTAATCTGAATAAAATTATGACCCTAAAAGCTTATAATTTTTACAGAATGCTGGCTACGATTATCATCGCCGCTCTTATCTCCGTTTTTATAAATCTTGAAAATTTTTTAGTTCCGATCGTAACCGTCATCACCGGCATGTTGCTTTTGTACATGCTCAAGAAACAGGTCAAAGAGGTCATTGTCGATGAGCGCGATTACGAACTGGCCGGCAAGGCGGCAAGATATGCGATCACTGCCTTCGGCTTCCTTTCTTCGATCGCGGTCATCATACTTTTTGCTCTGCGCACCAGAAGCCCGCTTATCGAAATGGCCGGGTCGGTGCTGGCCTATTCGGTGTGCTTGCTTATGCTATTATATACGGGGATTTTCAGCTATTACCGCGATGAACGCAGCGCAAGGTCAAAAAAGATTTTCATAGCGTTAGTTATAGCAGCCGCTTTCGCGGTTGCGATTTTCGGCGCGCGGTTTTTCAGCGGGGAAGACGATTGGATCTGTGAAAACGGTGCTTGGGTCAAGCACGGCCATCCCGACTCGCCGATGCCGACCAGCGTATGCAAATAAAAAGATGAAAACAAGAATCAAAGAATTCAGGATAAAATTGGATATGACCCAGGAAGAACTTGCCCGGCGGGCCGGCGTTCGCCGGGAGACCATCGTATTCCTTGAGCAGGGCAAGTATAATCCTTCGCTCAAGCTTGCGCATGACGTTGCCAAGGAGCTCGGTGCCTCGATCGAAGAACTATTCATAATAGATTAGATAAGAAATCCATGAAAAATTTCCAGGTCGGCCTTTTTTTAGCCTACCGGCAGATCAGCAGATCAAGCCCTTGGACATCTCTGCTCATCATATTCGTTATGACTTTGACGTTCCTTAATCTTGCCGTTATCAGCGGAATCTTGGTCGGGCTTGTCGAGGGATCAAGTATTGCTTTCAGGTCGCAATATTCGGGAGACGTATTTATTCAACCCCAACCTGATAACAGGACTATCAAGAACAGCAATGAATTGCTGAGCATCGCGCGTTCACTCCCGGAAGTCGTAGCCGCAAGCGGCAGGCTACTGACGCCGGCCGCTATCAGATCAGATTTCAAGGAAAAGTCCGGACCGAACGAAAAAGGCGATAGCGTTTCAGCGATCCTGGCAGGAATCGATACGGCATCCGAGGATTCCGTAACCGGCCTGTCGTCGATTCTGGCGGAAGGAGGATATTTCGATTCCGGCGCTGACAAGGAGCTTCTACTCGGTAGTAACCTGCTCAAGCAATATGCCAGCGGAGCGCCGGGAGATACAACGCTTGAAGATGTCATTGTCGGTTCAGAGGTTCTTGTAACAGTTGGCGGCAAGAGCCATGAGTTCGTCATCCAAGGGGTGATCAAGAGCAAGGTCGGTGACGTCAGCAGAAGGGCCTTTATTACGGAGAAGGAGTTCCGCCGGCTTTTTTCCGGCAATAGCGAATTCAATGAAATTGCGATAAAGCTTGCCGAGCCGGCATTGTTCGTGCATGTTAAAGACCACCTGGTATCCAGCGGGCCGGACCCTAGCGCACTGATCCAGACCTGGAAGGAAGCCCAAGGCACTTTCTTCAAGGATATCTCTCTAACTTTCAGCATCCTCGGAGGGCTGATCGGTGCGATCGGTATCGCAGTCGCTGCTATCACCTTGTTCATGTTGATATTCATCAATGCCACGAGCAGAAGGAAGTATATCGGGATACTAAAAGGTATCGGGATCGAGGGGCGGGCAATTACAATTTCATATTTATTGCAATCAGTATTTTACAGTGCCTCAGGCGTGGCAGTCGGACTAATACTGTTGTATGGGATATTCATTCCTTATTTCGCTGATAATCCCATCGATTTCCCGTTTTCAGACGGCATCCTGGCGATAAGCATCCAGGGTGTCGCGGTCCGGGCTATGTTGCTTACTGCTTTTTCGATTTTCGCCGGATTCCTTCCGGCTAGGCTGATAATCAGGAAGAGCGCCTTAGATTCTATTTTAGGCAGATAACAGTATGATACAAGCGACTAGCATAACTAAAAAATTTCTGATCGGAGGTGCAGAACAGACGATTCTGGATAATATCAACATTTTTATCGGTAAAGGGGAATTCGTTGCGATAATCGGCCGTTCCGGAGCAGGTAAAAGCACATTATTATACGCCCTAAGCTTGCTCGATAATATCGATGATGGCGAGGTGCTTATCGGGGGAAAAGATGTATCAGTTTTAAGCGAGCGGGAATCGTCGCGTTTCAGGCTTTTTAATTTCGGGTTCGTGTTCCAGGAATACGCTCTTTTACCGGAGTTGACTGCGCTTGAGAATACGGCTTTACCGCTGATCATGCAGGGAGCGCAGTTTAGCGCAGCGTACGCACAGGCGGAAGAATCGCTCGCTAGCGTAGGTCTGAGCGACCGGATTAATAATCTTCCGAGCCAGCTTTCAGGCGGGCAACAACAAAGGGTCAGTATTGCAAGAGCGATCGTGCATAAGCCTATGATAATTTTCGCGGACGAACCGACTGCTAACCTAGATACTCTGCGGTCTTGTGAGGTTATGGATGTTTTCAGGCGTTTAAACGAGCAGGGGCAGACTATTGTCCTTGTCACTCACGAGAAAGATTTTTCACAGGTTGCCGGCCGGATAGTCGAGCTGAAAGACGGTAAGGTTATTTCCGACGAGGCGGTTAAGACCAGGCATACTCCGCTTTGTGAAAAATTCCGCAAGGGTGAAATCTGAAGGCTTTTAATCGCGGACCAGGACCGGCTCGCCTCGCCTTTCTTCAGGTACCGGCAGGGTCTTCCTGAAGCCGATGCGGTCGCGAGCTATCGTTGATGCTCCGAACAGGCTGCCCTTGATCACGGTGTATTCGCCGTATTTATCATTCAGCCTGTCCATGGCGAGGCAGGCTTTTCTTTTTTTCGTCCGGCCGCCGAAAAGCTCGGATTGTCCAGAGACGGGCGCGAGCGAGCTTACGGATACGGCGGCCATGAACACGGGCGAAGGTATTATTTCTTGCTCCAGCCAGCGCCAGAGCGGTTCGTAAATTTCGTCGGTAGTGAATATCCCGCCCGGGATCCGGACCGTCTTTTGCAGTCCTGAACGGAATTCGCAGGCAAGATAGGCGTGCGTCTGGCCGGCCTGCAGGGGGTGCGCGCGCAGGCGTCGCCCGGTTTTTTCGGCGAGCTTATAGAGCACTTTCGAGAGATACTCTTTGTCCCGGGTTTTCTTCGGGATCGCGTAAGAATGTCCGATCGATTTCGGAGGCGGAGCTCCGGCGCCGACCTCCCCGATATCGAGGCCGTTCATATTCCTCCAGAGATAATAGCCGTAGCAGCCGAGGCTGCGCTTCAGGCGCCAGGGGTCGGCATTCTTCAACTCAAAAAGATCGTTTATGCCTAGCAGGCGGAGGCGCGCTTCCATGCGAGAATTGATGCCCCAGGCGTCGGTCAGCATCCGGCCGGAAAGCGCTTCGTCAAGACTGAATTCCGAGAAGGATGCTTCCTTGCCTCTTGCGGTCGAGACCAGTCCTTCCCCACCTTTTCTAATTATAAGAATCCCGCCTTTCGGAGCGATGTCTCCGGCGAATTTCGCGAGGAAGCGGGTGTGGGAGATGCCGATCGAGCACTTCAGCCAGCCGCCAGCCTCTTTCTTAATGCGTTCCTGTATCTCTCGAGCGATCCCGGCAGCGCGCTTGAAGTCGGCAGTCCAGCCGGTGAGGTCGAGGAAGGCCTCGTCGATACTGTAGGGTTCCATGCGGTCGGTGTAGTCCGCCAGGATGCCGAAGATCGATTCGGTAACAGTCCGGTATTTTGCCGGCTCATTCTCGACAAGCGCTACGCCGGGATCGATCCTGACTGCTTCGCTCACCCGCATGCCGGTCCTGATTCCCTTCGCTTTCGCCTCTTTCGAGGATGCTATGATACATCCGCGCGGGGAAAGATAGGCGCAGACCGCCACGGGCCGGCCGCGCAGGAAGGGATTGGCCTGCTGTTCGACGGAGGCGAAATAGGAATTCATATCGAGATGGAGGATGACCCTTTTCATAGTAAGTCCAATATTTATTCTTTCCGCAAATCCCGCGAATCAACGGATCAACAGCTTTTAAAAAGATTCCAAATCTATTCGCAGTGCATCTCCTCGAGCCGCCAAGAAAGATCGCGGGTCGAGAAGGCGAGGCGGAAAAAGCTGATGTCATTCGAAACGCTGAAATAATAGACCTTGTTCTCGCCGAGCCTTTCGCGGTGGACGAGATTGACCTTCTCGATGCGGTAGGTCCGATTGCGCCAGCGGAAGAAGGCGGGGAAGACGATGTTTTTCTGGAATTTTACGAGCACTTCTACGGGCTCGTTTATTTTTTCTGTCATAGTTTTCCTGGTATTTAGTATGTAGTATTTCGTATTTAGGGGGTTGGCAAGCATCTTATTAAATTTTTGGCGGGCGCTATCTATGTTAATAGAATAAGTTAATAAAATTATTCTGTCAAGTAACTTGAACATATAGTTGACATTACTTGACAAAAAGCAAAGATTAGGTATATAATCAAATTATAAAAGAGTTATTCATAAGTTATGCACATCATCCAACAAAAAATACTCGCCCTTGCGCAAAAAGCTGATATTGGAAAAATAGGCCTAAGAAGGCTCGGAAAAGAGATCGGCGAGCCGCATCCGCAGAAAATCAAGCACCACCTTGAACAGCTCGAGAAAAAAGGCTATCTTTATGTGGATAAAAGATCCGGCTCGTTAAAAACTACCGGCTCAGCCCGTTTTTCGACTTCCGGCCTGTTGCGCATTCCGATTGTCGGGTCGGCGAACTGCGGTCCGGCTGAAATTTATGCTGATGGCAATATCGAGGGTTACCTGTCCGTATCGACCGGAGTTGTCGGTCGAAGCGACAGTTCCGGGCTGTATGCGATCCGGGCTGTCGGAGATTCGATGGACCGGGCTAAATCGATCGAAGGAGGGCCGATCGAGAACGGGGATTATGTCGTTATCGATTCGGAAAGACGCGATCCGGCGAACGGCGATTACGTCCTTTCAATCATCGAAGACCACGCCAACATCAAGCGCTTCTACCATGATAAGGCGAACAGCCAGATCATGCTCGTTTCGGAATCGGCGCTCGATATCCCGCCTGTTTATATCCATGCCAGGGATAAATCGAGCTATTATATCGGGGGCGCAGTCATAAAGGTTATAAAAAAGCCGCCGGCAAGCTGATTAAAAAAATGGAACCGCTAGCAGATCAAAGGAGGAGTGATGCGCGAAGAGCTTATTTGGAGAAAATGCTTGAAAAAAGTAATCCGCGAGCAAGGCCTGACAAATAAGCAGGTTGCTGATCGGTCAGGTTTCAGGCCAGAGGTGATTAGCCACATGTTAAACAAGCCTGGTTTTAACCCGACTGTTAAAACTTTGGAAAAGATCGCCAAGGGCCTGGGAATTTCGGTCTGCGAGCTGTTCCAGGGAGAGGATTCATGCTCGAAGCCGGATAATTCAGGGGCTTATCTGCCGATCTTCGTTTCGGACTTCGATGATTTACGGGCTTGCCTCGAGAAAGGCCTTGAAGTCATACGCGCAGTTAGAAGCCGAGTGAAAACTACGGAAACTGATCTGCCTGATGAAGGAGGAAAGAATCATGGAGAATAATTGGATGGACCTGCTAAAAGAAGGCCTGACGATCTATCTTGACCAAGTGATTCCGATGATCGAAAAACGGGAATATGCTGACGCCGACAGGCTTCTAAAAGATGCGGAGCATAAATTCGGTAACGCTATCAGGCAAATGGCAGACAAAGAATATCTATTTCGCGTCATGGTAGAAGCTCACAGCATAATAGATGGTTTCTGCCTGCAATCCAGTTGCCTCTTAGAAGCACGTGACAATACTGATGTCGGGATGCAAGGCATCCTGTCTACGACACAGTATATAACAAAGCACGTTACGCGCTTGGCGCTCGAATTGTTCGGGATATGCGAGTTCATTCCTAAGGCTTGATCATTCCATGATAGATAAGGGGAGGCGGGTAAATGGACGATGGCTGGGCAAAGCACATAAAAGCTGGTATTGAAGACTATCGGCTTCAAGTCATGCCGATGATCGAAGAAGGGTACTTCTGGGCCGCTGGCATGCAAATGGGAAATTCTCTATTCGTTTTAGAGGGTGAGTTGCGTAATTTGCGTTATCAAAGTGCTTTAAGTACCTTATTCATTTATTTACTAGGGCTTGTTGCGCATCTTAAGGTTTTGCAAAAGTATTGCCTTGAAGAAGAGATCGCGATTGACGACCAAGAAGAGAGGGTGCGCGGTTTTTTACCAAGAGTACAAGAAAGACTGGAGCTCGTCGATCTTATCGTTGCCGGCTTACTTAAATCCTGACCCTTCATTTTACAACTGTTAAAGCCGTTATCCGCGGCTTTTTTCTTGCTAAAAATTGAAATCTTTGATACGCTCAATCGTAGTATTTAACCTAACTTTAAATAAGCTTCATGATAACTCCCCGACGCGCGGGACGAACGCATATGCCGAAGATCGAGCTTGAAAAAGCGTACCAGCCGGATAAATTCGAGAAAGATATATACAGGAAATGGGAGGAATCAGGTTATTTTAACCCCGATAATTTGCCATTCGACCTGTCGGCTGAAGGCTACGCGATCGTCATGCCGCCGCCGAACGTTACCGGAACCCTGCACATGGGACACGCCGCCATGCTCGCGATCGAGGATATACTGATCCGTTTCTGGCGCATGAACGGCCGGCGGGCGCTTTGGATCCCCGGAACCGACCATGCGGCGATCGCGACCCAGACCAAAGTCGAAAAAATCCTGAAAGAGGAGGGAGCCGACCGGCACAAGCTCGGCCGCGAAAAATTCCTCGAACGGGTTGAAGCTTTCGCACGTGATTCGCACGACACGATCGTTTCGCAAGTCAGGGCGATGGGCTGTTCCTGCGACTGGTCGCGGGAAGCTTACACGCTCGACAAAGTCCGCACAAAAGCGGTCAGAAGCGTTTTTAAGCTGATGCGCGATGACGGACTGGTCTACCGCGGCGAGCGGATCGTAAACTGGTGCCCGCGCTGTAAATCGACGCTGGCCGACGACGAGGTTGAATATGAACCGACGAAAAGCAAACTCTATACTTTTAAATACAGCAAGGATTTTCCGATAGCAATCAGCACGACCAGGCCGGAGACCAAGCTGGGTGATACGGCCGTTGCAGTCAATCCGAAGGATAAGCGTTACGCAAAATACATCGGCCAGTCATTCGACGTCGATTACTGCGGCGTGCCGCTCAGGATCAGGATCATTGCCGAGCGCAATATCGATATACAGTTCGGCACGGGCGCGGTCGGAGTAACGCCGGCGCACTCGCTGGCTGACTGGCAGATGGCCGAGGAGCATGATCTAAATATAATCAAGGTCATTGATGAAGACGGCATGATCAGGCCGGGACTAGGAGAGTATTCGAATAAAAACGCATTCGAAGCCCGCAGTATGCTGGTCGAAAAGCTGAAAAATCTCGGATTGCTCGAGCGGGTCGAAGAGATCGAGAATAATCTTTCGCTCTGTTATCGCTGCGATACGGCGGTCGAACCTCTGCCGAGCCTGCAATGGTTCATCGACGTGAACAAGCAGATCCCCCGCTATGGCAAGTCGATCAAAGAGCTCTCGGTCGAAGCCGTCAAAACCGGAGTATTCGGGAGAGATAAGATCAGTATATTTCCCGAGAGGTTCGAGAAAAGCTATTACCAATGGATGGATAATCTACGGGATTGGTGCGTATCCAGGCAGATCTGGTTCGGGCATAGGGTTCCGGTCTGGCACAGAAAGACGGCCGGCAAAGCTACTTTAGTGCTAGTCAGGCATTCGCAGACCGACTGGAACCGCGAGGGCATCATGCAGGGTCAGCAGGACATACCGCTCAACGCCAAGGGGCTGGAGGATGCAGAGGCCCAGAGTGAAAAGCTGAAAGGCGAAAATCCCGATATCATCATCAGCTCGCCGCTTGCCAGAGCGAAAGAAACGGCTAAGCTGATCAATAGTTATGGGGCTGAAGTCATATACGATGATCGCTTAAGAGAGCGCAGTTATGGGAAATATGAGGGCATGAAAACGAAAGATTTGCTTGCGGAGCATCCGGAAATCAGGACCTTTGATAAAGACGGACTGCCTTACTGGATCGAGGTACCGACAGCAGAAACATACAGCGAGTTGCGCGCGCGAGCAAGAAATTTCCTGGATGAAATCCGCCAAAAACAGGCCGGCAGGAAGCTGATGATCGTTTCGCACGGCGATACGCTCGATATGCTTTATGCGGAACTCGAAGGGGTTTCGGACGAAAAAGCGTTCGGTACTTTTTCTAAAAATGATACGGTCCTGCGTTATGAAATCGATGCGGCCGGCGAAGAAGAATATTACGGAATCGAGGCTCCGCAAGGCGAAGGATGGGAGCAGGATCCGGACACGCTTGATACCTGGTTTTCATCCGGACTCTGGACGTTCTCGACGCTGGCCCGCAAAGAGCGGGATATTTCCATCAAAGACGGCCGGCTCGTGATCGATTCGGACGACTTTGCGCGCTATCATCCGACTGCGGTACTCGAGACCGGCTATGACATCCTTTTTTTCTGGGTCGCCCGCATGATCATCATGTCGTCCTATGCAGTCGCCGACACGCCTTTCCGCGACGTATATCTCCACGGGCTCGTGCTCGACGAGCAGGGCAAGAAAATGAGCAAGTCCAAGGGCAACGTCATCGACCCGCTGGATATGATCAGCAGATACGGGACCGACGCTACGCGGCTTTCGCTCGTAATCGGATCGACGCCTGGAAACGATTTGCGGCTGTCCGAAGAGAAGATCGCCGGACAGCGAAATTTCGTCAATAAGCTCTGGAACATCGCGCGCTATATCCTGCGCACCTATGAACGCGATCCGAACCCGCAGATCGGGAATGGGCTCAGCGAGGCGGACAGATGGATGCTCGCCCGGACAGGGAATCTTGTGCGCAAGACTACAGAAGACCTTAAAGCTTATCGTTTTTCGCAGGCCGGAGAAGCCCTGCGTGAATTCGCATGGAACGATTTAGCGGATTGGTATATCGAAGCTTCGAAGTTCGATCATACAGCCAGCAAGAGCGCGGTCATGTATCTCATATTGTCCGACCTTCTAAAGCTCGCCCACCCATTCATGCCGTTCGTTACCGAAGCGATCTGGGATAATATCGATACATCGCCGATCATGATTTCGGGCTGGCCCGACGCCGTGCCATATGAACGATATAAGAATTCGGGCGGCGGCTTCGAATCGGTTAAAAATACTGTGTCCGCGATCCGCAATGCAAGGTCTGAAAACGGAGTAGAGCCCGGCAGAAAGATTGGCGTCGTCATCTACGCCGGAGAGTCAGCTGGCATCCTAAAAAGCCAGCAGGAGATCATAAAAGGTTTGCGTACGGGCATCGGTGAACTGCGCATCGAAGAATCCGGCCGCCGGATCGATGATGCGATTTTCGCTACCGCGGGGAAGATCGAAATCTATCTTACGGGAGCGCGGGACAAGGATAGGGATGCGGCCAGGATCACAAAAGAGATCGGCAAGCTCGAAAAGATCATTGCTTCAGCCGAAGCGAAGCTAGCAAACCCCGATTTTCTCGAAAAGGCTCCGGACGAAGTCATCAGCAAAGAAAGGGTGAAGCTATCAGCCTGGCAGGAAGAGCTCCGCAAACTCAAAGCGCAAAGCGGATAATAACATCGAATACTCGCGTTCAATAATCACTGATCTTTAAAGATTATCAAGGGGGGATGCTATGGCTGGCAAAGGCAGAATTGTCGTGATTGACCGGAAGTATGTTTTCTATCCAAACTTGTTCTATTTATTCAAGGCAGAAGGATACAGCATAATATCCTTCCATAATAAGCACGAAACTGGCGAGCATCTCGATCTTCTGCGCGAAGCTCGTCTAGTCTTTTTTAATCTCTCGGTTGAGGGCTGGGAAAGTCCCGAAACCGGGCTGGTTTTATTTGAGCAGTTAAAAAATGAGCTAGGACCCAGCGTGCCAACTATACCTTATTGCACAAGCGCCTTCTCTCGGCGTCTGCTCGAATCGCATTCCGTACAGCAATACGATCTGACTAAGCTGATAATACTCCCAATACTGCCTAGCACATTGTATAGTTCCGTGAAAAAATATCTGAGATAGCCAAACAAAAACGAGGTCCGTACCGGCCTCGTGTTTTTTATTCGTGAAGCTTCAATAAAACAGTGCGTCATAGCGCCTGCTGACCGCTTGCCAATCGATTATACCCATTAGAGCATCAAGGTATTTCCCCCTCTCGTTCTTATAGTCAAGATAATAAGCATGTTCGAACACGTCGATGACGAGCAGGATCGGGTAGTCGGGAAATAGATTGAAATTGTGCTTCTCGATCTGCATCGGAAGCAGGCGTCCGGCAAGCCGGCAATAGGTGAGCGCGGCCCAGCCTGATCCCTCGACCGTGAGAGCCGTATCCTTCAGGGCATTTTTCATTTCTTCAAATCCGCCGAAGTCCTTTTTCACAGCTTCTCCCAGTCTGCCCGACGGTTCTTTGCCGCTTTTGTTTTCCGGGGGAGCGAGGTTTTCCCAGAAAAGAGAATGCAAGACATGTCCGCCGATATTGAAGGAAAACGCTTTTAAGAGAGATTTATAATCGGTTGCGTTTTTGATCCCGAGCTTTTCCAAAAGAAGATTGGCGGAAGCTACATATGCCGCGTGGTGTTTTTCGTGATGCAGGCGCAACTGTTCCTCGGAGATCGCTGGTTCCAAGTCTTTGTATCCGTAGGGCAGAACCGGGAGTGAATAGTCGCTTCCCATATGCTTATATTATGCAATTTAGTCGCTAATCAATTTATATACTTCTGCTTTGCCTTCTTCCAGTTCCTTGCCAAATTCCTGATCAAGAGCCAGTAAAAGCGCTTGGAACTCGCCGACATGAGTCTTTTCTTCCCGAGCGATATCAAGAAGTGCTTTCTTGAGGCTTTTGCTTTCCGTCATGTTTGCTAGCTGTTCATACAGGTTGATGGCGTCAAGTTCGGCGATGATTGCCGACCTTAAAATCTCTTTATCAATGTCGTCCTGCCTAACTATCGGCAGGTTAATCGGAATTTTGGAAAGCATTTGATACGCAAGATTATAAAAAAATTACGCTTCAATCATCAGCATAATAATCATAAATTAAAAAGATGAAGCGACCATTAAGCAATGCGGGACGACAAGGCAGGAGGATGTGGCTTGCGGTCCAAGCAATATCCGTGCTGTTAGGATCGCAATGCTATATACAGCTTGTTTATTAAAAAGAAATTAGTATATTTTGCTTTTTTCCAAATCTGCCAGTCAGCGGATCAAGACGGTTATGAATTGTCGGGCTTTAGAATATATTAAACAGCTAAATAAAGGATGATCGGTAATTTTATCGGCTCATTAACTGACGAAATTATAGCTTGACAACCGAATAGTTAATTAGTAAACTATCCGGATGCTAGCGGCTGTAAGCTGCCGTAAACCCTATAAGCATATGGATCCAAGAAAGCTGAACTCCGTAACCCGGTCAATACTGGCTACGGCTAACAGGCTAGAACGCTTCGCAAATAGCCATATTTTCAAGCCCATAGGCCTTACTTCGGCCATTGTCCAGATACTATATATAATCAATAAGCAAGGCAGTACGACCCTGACTAAGCTTGTGCAGGTCCTTGGCAGGACCAAATCCAATATGACCCAAAGGATCAACCTGCTCGAAAACAAGGGCTTTGTGGCAAGAAGCGGGCGAGATAGCGGTGATGCCAGGAAAAACAGGATAATCCTTACGCCGAAAGGGAAGCAAGTCTACCAAAAGGCTATCAACAGGTTGAGGGTTTCGGCGCTGGACATAGACAGCCTTTTTTCCGAACAAGAACTCTCCGACCATCTCGATTTCATGGCAAAGCTCAATGCTAAGCTTGACGAATGCAAAATACCAGCTATTAAACTGAAGAAATAAAATATGAGGATACCATCAATCAGAAATCTCAAGATATCAAAAAAGCAAACAATAGCGACTATCATAGTTCTAATCGCCGCGATCGCGGTATCTGCCGTTATCTCGAGTTTCGGGCAGAATGCCGAAAAACCGGCAATAGTCCAGGACAAGGAGCCGATCGAGGTTGAAGTACGCAGTTTTAAGGACAGCAACCGGCTGAAGCAAGTTCTTGAATTTCCAGCGACAGTAGATTCAAATCAGGAAGCCAAGCTGATAGCGAAGACATCTGGCAATATCGTGCAGTCTGATTTCAAGGTTGGCGACCGCGTAAATCTCGGCGACCTGCTCGTTAGGATCGATGATGTTAAGGCTGGTTCCCGCTCGTATGCAAGCGGTTACAGCGCGGACCAGGTCAGGCAAGCGCAGATTGCGGCACGTACAGCCGAACAGTCTTATCGGCTTGCGGAGACTAATTTTTCCAACTTATTAATAACGTCGAGCAAGGATATTGAACAAGCCGAAATCGCCAGGAAGCAAGCGGCCGCTGGTCGCAATAATCTTAGCGCCGTAACCGAAGAAAGTTTGAAGAGCGCGAGATTATCCTATGAAACCGCGCGGACCGCAGCAGAACAAGCCCGCCTAAACCTTGAAAACCGCAAGAAGCAGATCAGCCAATCGGTAGGTGATACTGACGTCAATGTTGATACGACGGCTGATACGGTCATAAATTCCTGCGAGACGATCGTGACGGGGATCAATACGCTAGTCGGGTTCGACCTTACGAGCGGGCTCTCGATCCCCTATATGCGCAACTTAGGAGCCGCGGATTCGCGGACTTACACATCGGCATATAACGCTTATTATTCTACGGTCGAAAAGCTCAAGGCGGTCGAGTCTGCAAGCTATCCTGATTCTAAGCGGAAGATCGAAGCAGCGATCGAAGTCGCAGGATTGACAAAAAGGCTCGCCGACAGCGCGAAGCAAGTAGTAAGCAATTCCGTCGCGTCCATAGAACTCCCGCAATCATCCTTGACCGGCGTTTCATTGAGTTCGCTTACAGCAAGCATGAGCGGCTATCAATCGCAAGCAAGTGGCCTGATAACCCAGGCTAACGCGGCGAAGCAGGGGCTCGAGAATCTAGGCCTCAATAACGATACGACCGCGGTCAACCTTGAAAAGGCATATGAGCTCGCGAAAAAGCAGGAAGAACAAGCCCGTCAAGCGCTCGAGAACCTTAAGGCTGGCAACAAGAGCCAGCAGGACCAGGCCGATTACGGGCTTAAATCGGCTGATAAACAGCTTGAAAGCGCGCGTGCGAGGATTGACGCGCAGGTTTCAGTCGCCCGCAGCCAAGTCGAGTTAGCCAGGCTGCAATACCAGAATGCCGTAACCGCTATGCAGAGCCTTGTCGACATCCACCAGGCTGTCGCGCCGATATCAGGCACGATTACCCAGAAGTATGCAAGCAAAGGAGAGACGGTTTCGCCAGGCCAAGTACTGGCTGTCATCAGCCAGACAGAGCGCACTAAGCTTACTTTTTTCATAGATCAAGCCAACTTGCAATACGTCAGCATCGGCCAGCCAGCCGCTGCAATCGATGCCGACGGCACCCGCCATCCCTCCAGGATAACGACGATAACGCCCCAGGCTGACAGCGCGACTAAAAGGTATAAGATCGAAGCCGAGCCCCTGAAAAGCGAAGGGAACGCATTCCGCCTCGGCAGCGTCATATCGATCAATATCGAGATCACAAAATCCGCAAAAGGCCCCGGATCCGCAATACTGCCATTGGCGGCGATCGAGGTCACGCAGAACGAGAACTACGTGTTTATCATCAAAGATGAAAAAGCCGAAAAAATGCCTGTCACGATCGAGCGTGTAGAAGGAGAAACAGCGGAAATAAAGGGGGAATTCAAAGCGGACAGCATGATCATCATCGAAGGGGGTAAGCTGCTGCATGTCGGCGATCCGGTCAGGCAAGATAGCAAAAGCTGACCCGGAGCCTAAGCGGCAAATAAACCAATCAATCAGCATGGAAAATAAACAGGATCAAATCAAATCATCGGATTATTTATACCTTGAGAAGCTGGAATTCAACCCCGCTCTGCGCAAAGGCTGGTTGAATTTTTTTGTCAGCAACTTCAGGGTCGTAGTACTGCTAATGATCCTGATATCAGGCTGGGGCGTCTATTCTTTCACGAGGCTGCCCCGCGAATCCCAGCCAGAGGTCAAGATACCGATCGCTGTCGTGGTAACGCCTTATCCCGGGGTTTCGCCATCGGACATCGAAGAGCTAGTTACCAAGAGGATTGAAACAGGTATTTCGGGAATAAAAGGCATAAAGAAAATTACATCGAATTCGGCTAACTCCCTATCCTCCATAACTGTCGAGTTCGATGCAAGCGAAGATCTCGAAGATTCGATCAGGAGGCTTAGAGACGAAGTCGGCAGCCTTAAAGCGGAACTGCCGGAGGAAGCCGGCGATCCGGTAGTGCGCGAGATATCGTTCAATGACCAGCCGATCTGGTCGATTGCCCTCACCGGCCCATACGACGGATTCACTTTAAGGAAGTATGCTAATGATTTGAAGGACGAGCTGGAAAAGATCAACGGCGTACGGGAAGTTGGCGTTTCCGGCGGAGATGAGCGCGAATTCGAGATCGCTTATGATCCGCAAAAATTAATCACATACGGGATCACGCCGGACCAGGCAAATCAGGCTGTTAAAGCGCATAATATAGCGGTTCCGGCGGGGATTTATGAAGGCAGCGGGTTCAATTATCCGGTGCGCGCTGACGCACGGATCTTTGATGTGAAGAAGCTTGAGAATACCCCGATCTTCCACACTGACGATGGAGCCATAGTTTATCTTAAAGATCTTGCGAAGGTCAGTGAAAGAGCTATCAGAAAAACAGCTTATTCAAGGATTTCGATCAAAGGTGGAAAGGCCGAGCCGGCTGTTTCGATCGATATCGTAAAAAAGACCGGAGGTTCTATACTCAAGGTTGTTGATGAATCGCGTGCGACAGCCGACAGGATGATCAAAGATTTCCCAGAAGGGATGAGATACGACATTACTACGGATTACGCTAAGTTCATTAGGCAGGATTTCAACCAGCTTGTGCACGATTTTTTTCTGACGATTTCGCTAGTTTTCATCATTCTCTTCCTCGTAGTCGGCCTTAAAGAAGCGCTGGTCGCGGGCATGGCAGTGCCTTTGGTCTTTTTCGTCACCTTCGGCGTCATGCAAGCTTACGGTATCACGCTCAATTTCCTTTCGATGTTTTCGCTCATTCTTTCTCTGGGGCTCTTAGTCGACGACGCGATCGTCGTAGTGTCAGCGACGAAACAGTATTTAAAGACAGGAAAGTACACGCCGGAAGAAGCCGTACTGCTTGTCTTGAACGACTTCAAAGTCGTGTTAACAACAACGACCCTCGCTACTGTCTGGGCCTTCCTGCCGCTCCTCTCTTCAACCGGAATTATCGGTGAATTCATCAAATCAATACCGATCACAGTATCAACGACATTGATCGCCTCACTTTTAGTCGCGCTGATGATCAACCATCCGTTAGCGGCAGTACTGGAACGCGTACGGTTTACGCGCAACATCTTCCTAATTATTATATTCGGACTATTCATGTCGGCGGCCTTGCTGATCTCTTTCAAGAGCGTCTGGTCGTATCTGGCCAGTGCGGCATGCGCTTTTGCGGTCGTTTACCTTATCCGCTGGTATCGCAATGCAGGCAGTAGGATTTTGGCTAAAAATAAAGAGCTTATGGAGCTGGAATGGGAGGATGATGCTCTTATCAAGAAAAAGCTTGCCGAGCAGGGAAGCGTTAAAGACAAAAGCATATTCGGCAAGCTTTTCCATGGAGTCGTTAACCTTAACCGCTTATTGCCGTTATACGAGAAATATCTCTGCAAGTTGATCTGTACTAGGAAGCGGCGCATATATACGCTGGCAGCTACAGCGGCACTTTTCATATTCGCTGTCATGCTGCCGGTTGCCGGTATCGTGCCGACGGAGTTCTTCCCAGTATCAGACCAGGGCATCATGTACGTTAATTTGCGTGCACCAACAGGCATCAATCTGGATGCCACGGACGGCTTGATCAGGCAGGTCGAAGAAAAACTGCTCAGCTATAAGGAAATCAGCAACTTTTCTACGCGTACTGGCGGAGGTTCAAGCCAGCAGCTGTCGTCAGGTTCAAATTCATCGAACCTGGCTTCGATCGTAATTAATCTTGTCGAGGAGAAGGAAAGAAAAGCCAAGTCTTATGAGCTTGCGGAAATCATCAGGAACGACCTCGAATCGATTAAGGGAGCAGAGATTACCGTGGAAACTCCAGCGGGAGGACCGCCCAGCGGCTCTGCATTCGAAGCGCGCATCATCGGCGACGATCTAGATAAGCTGGACAGCATCGCGAACGACTTGAAACCGATCCTGACCGGCATCCCCGGCGTGATAAATGCGGATATTTCCCTAAAGCAGTCGCCGGCTGAATATACTTTTACACTTGATTCCAGCCGGATGGAGCTTTACAGCCTAAATGCGGCATATGTAGGTTCCATGTTGCGCATGGCGATCTCGGGAGCGGAGGTTACTAAGATAATCCGGGAAGGCGAGGAAACCGAAGTCGTCGCGCGCTTTAGCGAAGAAACCCTGCCAAGCCTCGAGTCGCTGCAGAACCTCCAGATTTTGAATCTTAAGAAACAGCCGGTTTTTATCAAAGATGTCGCAAAGATCGAGCTCAAGCCGTCTGTCGAAAGCATAACCCGTATCGATCAGAAGCGCGTCGTGCTTTTGTCTGCTGGGGTATCCGGAAAAACCCGTCCGAACCAAGTGCTTTCCGAATTCCAGAAGCGCCTATCGGGGAACTATGATCTGCCGCAGGGCTATACGGTCATTTACGGAGGAGAGAATGAGCAGAATACGGAATCAGTATTTTCGATCATACGAGCCATGGTTGTGGCCATGGTCTTGATCGTTTCGACATTGGTGATCCAGTTCAATTCATTCAAAAAGGCAATGATCGTACTTGTAACAATACCATTGGCCCTGATCGGGGTTTTTATCGGGATGGCGATCGCCCGTGTTACCCTAAGCTTTCCGGGATTGATTGGCATACTAGCCCTGTTCGGTATTGTCGTTAAGAATGCGATCATTCTTGTTGACAAGATCAACCTTAATTTGAAATTCAAGATCCCGTTTTATGAAGCCGTTGTTGACGCCGGAAAATCGCGTTTGGAGGCGATATTCATAACGTCAATCTGCACAATCGTTGGAATCATACCGGTAACCCTTTCAAACGAAACCTGGCTCGCCCTCGGCAGTGTTGTCATATTCGGGCTTCTATTGTCGTCTTTCTTCACGCTTTTCATTGTTCCGACGCTGTTTATGACACTCATCCATCCCAAGGAAAGGTTTTAAAATTACAGGGGATAATGAAATAAAAACCCGGCATGCCGGGTTTTTATAATGAATTGCTATTCTTGGTTTAGAGAGAAATTTTCAAGCCGAAGCTAAATACGCTGCCCTTTCCAAGTTCTGAAGCGACCTCGATCCTCCCGCCCATCTTTTCGATGATTTCCTTGCAAATGTATAATCCGAGCCCGGTTCCTTCGATATTCTTCGTTTCTTCGCTTTTGATGCGGTAATATTTCGTAAATAATTTCTGGCGCTGTTCTTCGGCCATGCCGATGCCCGTATCCTTGAAATTTGTCGTCAACCAGCCGTCCTTCGCTAAATGGCTGATATCTACGCTACCCCCCTCTTTCGTATATTTGATCGCGTTGCTGAGAAAGTTTACTATGACCTCGTCGAGCTTCTGAGCATCAGCCGAGACGTTGCGTGGTTCGTCTAACGGATGGTAGGTTATTTTGATGTTCTTTTTCTCGGCGAGCGAAGCCAGTTCCGTAACAGCTTTCTGTATATGCTCGGTGATCGCGACTGAGGCCAGACTGATGGTCATCTTGCCTGCGCCAGCCTTAGATGCTTCCAGCAGGTCATGCACCAGGTTGACCAGCCTTTCGTTCGTCGAGAATACGATCGCAAGATTTTTCATGATCGGTTCCGGGACCTGTCCGAAAGTCCCATCCATCATCATTGATACATAACCCTTGATCGCCGTGACCGGCGCTTTAAGCTCGTGCGCGGCAATATGGACCATCTCCTCCTTCAGGGCTTCGTTTTCCTTGAGTATTTTCGCCATCTCGTTGAACTGGTCACGCAGTAAATCGAATTCGTCATTAGTCGAATAGCTAATTCGGTATTCAAGATCGCCTTCCGATATCTTCTTTACACCTTTAGCAAGCAGTTGGATCGGCTTTACGATCTGCCGCGCGAAATAAAATCCTAGGAAGGCCATCAGGACGATCGTCGCCAAACTGATTCCGATCGAAAGCTTGAGCACGTTGCGCAGGACTAGAAACGCATCATCCTTCGGCCACTCGCTGATCACCAGCCAGAGCCCGTCGTTCATCAGCTTGCCGGAAAAAACCAACTCCTGTTTTTCTTTGTTCTCATAAGTCGTGAACTGGAGCAGGCCGTCATAAATCCTTCCTTCCATAACTTCTTTCACCAGTGGTACGGACGCCAGATTATCGCCGACTTCTGCTTTGCCGTTGCTCGATCCGGCAACGATGAAGCCCCTGCGGTCAAGCACATAGATGTATCCGGTATTTCCGAGGTTGACCTGTTTTACCAGGGAGTCAATCTGCGATATATCGATCACTGCTGCAATGACCCCGATAATTTCCTTTTCCTGATTCTCGATCTGTGAAGCAATCTGCATCAAAGGCTTTCCGCCGGTAAATTCAAGCTTGCCAAAATAATTCCTGCCCGAAAGCGCTTTTTGGAAATAGTCTTCAGCCGAGGCATTGTCAGCGATCTTCTCTTTCTTTGCGGCATTTTCCGGGAGCTGGCCGCCCGAGCCTTCAAAGTATGAAGCGATTGTCAACCCGCTCGTACTATCATTACGCAAGAGTATCCGGCCATCGTTATCGATAAAATCGACCGACTGCGCCATTTCTCCTGCGTTTTCCTTGATACTGCCGATCAAGAATGCGAGGTTAAGAGGATCGATATCATGCAGGTTACTGACCGGCGCGCCGTTCCTTGCAGAACCGCTGACGACAAGATTCATTCCCTCGATTTTCTGATTGATGAATTTAGTGATCTTCTCGCTCGCGTTCTCAATCGCCAAATTCTGCAATTCGGCGATGTTCTTCTGCCTTGATGAGATTACAATATAAATATTGCTGGCAGACAAGATCAGCAAGGGGAGTAGGGAAACGAAAAGGAAAATTTTGAGGATTTTGACCTTAAAAGTCTTTTTTTGTACACCCAGGGAAATCGGCATATTTGAACAGATACATTAGCCCGCGATGAGCGAACAGGATCAGGGTAATCGGTCCTCTTGATATTATAATGTTTTTATCGATCCGTTACAAATGAAAAGCCGCCATGATGATGACCGGCGGACTTTTATTGATATTTGGTTTGTCGGTCAATGCCAGACGGGCTAGGCATGACTGCTGTGCGATAATATTCTACCCGCCTGAATTTTCCACCTTATGGCGCAACAACTCATCGATAAGCTTTTTCATGTTTATATGCGCCGCACAAATGTAAGTATCCGCTGCTCCATAATAGATATAAAGATCTTCTCCGAAAACAGCCGTTCCGGACGGGAAAACGACGTCATTGACGCAGCCTTCGATCTCGAATTTTTCAGTTGGCGACATCAGCGGATAGGGCAGGCGTGCGATAATTCTGCGCGGATCCTCGGTATCGAGAAGCGCCGCTCCGGCGTAGTAGACGCGCTTCGCATTCGTTTCGCGCGCCGAATGATAGATCATCAGCCAGCCGGCATCGGTCCTGACCGGCGGCGCTCCGGCTCCGACATGCCTGGACTCGAATCCATGGACCGGTTCCAGGACGACGTTGTTCGCCAGATTCAGCAAGTTGCTGATCCAGAAGTATTTGTCCGAGAGCTCTTTGAAATCGTCGAAGGCGACAACCTGGATGTCCGGAAGGATGCGGTGCAACATGAAATATTGCCCGCCAATCCTTTCGGGGAAGAGGACGCAGTCCTTGTGCCAGATCAGTATATTCCTGCCGTTATGTTCCTGATAGTACGATTCGAAAAAGTAGTATTCATCTTTTAATTTTGAGTAAGAGAAGATCTTCCCAGCCTCCTTGTAGGGGATCTGCGGACTTACGATATTGCCGCGTTTTAAGTTAAAAAGATCCCTGCCGTGCGAAAATGCTGTGATCGCGTTCTTGCCGTCATGGACTACGTATGTCAGGAAGAACGAGTTTTCGATCCTGACGAGGCGAGGATCTTCGATGCCGTTCTTTTCGACCTTATATTTCGGATAGAGGAAGGGTTTGTTCCAGCGTTCAGCGACATTCTGCGGGCCTTCCAACCGCGCATAACCCAGGGAGGACTTATAATCGTCATCGATTGCACGATAAACCACATGTACTTTTACGCCATCCTGCCAGACCCCCGGGTTCAGCACGGCCTTTTTTTCGAAAGGCAGATCGGTCGGCTTTAGGATGACCCCGTCTTTTATTACTTGGATCATAATATGGTCATTAATTCTCTTATTATCTAATTATAACAAATTTTTCAAAATTTAGCTCTGCAGTGAATCGTAAAATAAAAAAAGACCGGAATTCCGGCTATGAATCGATCAGCATTCAGGATCTTTTATAAGTCGCGGAAAGTTCCGCGATAGCCAGCGTATGACCCTCCATCGATTCGAACAAGATCTTTTTGTCGATTGAAGGGCTAAGCTCAAGGATCCGGTCAAGGGCGTATAAGCGGAAGAAATAACGATGCTCGCCATTGGGAGGGCAAGGCCCGCCATATCCCGTCCGGCCGAAACTGGTCATGCCTTCTACGGCGCCTTCAGGCAATTTTCCTGGCATAAGCATTCCGGTTTCGGGAGGGATATTCCAGACGATCCAATGGATCCAGGTTCCCATCGGCGCATCCGGGTCTTCGAATATCAAAACCAGACTCTTGGTTCCGCCAGGCACGCCGCTGATCATCATCGGCGGCGCAGTATCTTCGCCGTCGCAGGTGAATTCTGCAGGGATCGGACCGTTTTCATGGAAAGCACTGCTCTTGATCTGCATATAAGCGGTTAATTATTATTTGCTGGCAAGGCAGTTTTGCTATCAAGATACAAAGAGATGATTAATATTCCATTAAGGCGAAAAAATTTTCAATTATTAAGTAATAAGCGGATTATCAAGGCGGCATCCGACCGTGAGAATCGATCTTGGCTGATGCCGACCCCTGTCCCTGCCTGCCACAGCAGGGAACTCAACAAAGCTGGCCACCCATTAGACAACTGGCTTTAGTCTGTGCTATATTGGTAATGATTAAGCAAAAAATATGGCAGATATTAGAGTGAATGAAAACATCTGCGGTGGAGAATGTTCCACAGCGTGCGGAAACGAGCTTTCTGCTCAAGAGCTACTTATATGCGCTCTGCCGTCCATAATTACAGCACTAATGGTAGGAGTTGGACTATTTGTTGTCGTGAGTTGGTCTATGAAAAAATATAAGCAGAAAAAGTCATAGACCTTTTGTGACTATACAATCATTTATAAAGAATGACGGCCTCTAATGCCGTCATTCTTTATAAAGACCCAATATGCACTATGCGCAAGTTATGGTTTAACCTTATCATGCGGCACTATGATCTTCACGTCCGTCGCACTCGCGTTCCCGGCCGCATCCGTAGCCGTAATCCTCACGGTGTACGTACGCCCGCTGCCCTTTCCCGACCGCTCGGCCCGCAACTGCAGGGTGATCACGCCGCTCTGCTGGTCGATCACCGGCTCGGTCCAATCCGGAAAAGTGTCCCCGTCACCCAGCACCAACCGCGGCAATCCCGATCCCGAGTCCCGAGCACTCGGAATCGGGACAGGGCAGGCAACCCCGGCAGGGAACCAAAACCCTCTTCCTTTTCACCCGCCCGCGTAGTCGGGCGGGCCCTAACCAGTTACCCCTGCCTGCCACAGCAGGGAACTCAACAAAGCCGGCAGGCCTTCCGCAGGCCTAAAATTATGGTATAATTAATTGTAATCTTTACATTAAATATTACTTATGCTTCAAACAGGCAAAAGATGGATCACGATGCTAGCCGTTGCCCTGCTGGCAAGTTTTCTTTTTTGGGGTGTTATTCATTTTATGTGGTTATCAGCCTGGTGCTACGAAACCAAAGATGGGATGCAGGCTTGCGGAGATCCGGGTGGTGGTCTCATAGGGCCAATTGCCTTGCTTCTTTCAGTGTTATCCTTGGTGTCGTTTGTCTTTGTGGTTCTTTCAGCCACCAAAAGGACCCCCTAGGAACTCAAAGATGATCTCCCTTCCACTGAACTTCGCTTAGCTGGCCGGAGGTTATAACCTCCGGCCAATGTTTTTGTTGTCTAGTTTTTCACCGTATATATGAGTACCTACTTCTTTCCCTTATCATGCGGCACAATGATTGGGACCTCCGCCGCACTCATGTTCCCGGCCGCATCCGTGGCCGTAATCCTCACGGTGTACGTACGCCCGCTGCCCTTTCCCGACCGCTCGGCCCGCACCTGCAGGCTGATCACGCCGCTTTGCTGGTCGATCAGCGGCTCGGTCCAATCCGGAAAAGTGTCCCCGTCACCCAGCACCAACCCCGGGACGTACAGCAGGCAACTGCTAACGTTCCCCGGCAGCATCCAAAAAATGCGCAACCTCGGCAGGAATACCCGCCAACCTTAGCCCTTTTCCATCCCCTCTCCGCCAGCTGGCGGATCGCTAAGATTAGCCAAAAAACACCCTCCTTAAAAACCATCCTCTTTCTCTAACCAGTTCACACCCGCTGGACGGCGAGGTAATACCAAGTTGCGCCCAAGATCGCTCTGACACGCTGAGTCAAGATTTGGAGCAAAGGGCTGAATCCCAGGGTGTGCAGTTTCGGCTTGAGTGCAACTTCGTATAAGATACCCTCACTCAACAAACTCAATAAGATTAAAGCGAAGCTGGTCTTCCTTTCAATCTCTATTTATATTATAATAGACATAGATATGTATATTATATATATGGCTCGAAAAAAAGGAGATAGACTTATTAATGTATCACTCTCTTTAATTGCTTTTTCCCTGCTGGCAAGCTCATTAGTATTTCTTCTAATATTTATCAATCGAATTTCTAGTTGGTGCTATGATACCAATGATGGGTTTCATGTTTGCCCAGGCATGGTCGGTGATGAGCCAATACTTTTAGCAGCGTTTGTAATTTGTTTCATTGCTTTTGCGGGTGTTATGATGTTAATTGTAAGAAATATTACGCCCAGAAATGATATGTAAGGGAACGAGACTTTTCACTGCTTATAGCTCGCTAAAAGGCCGGCGCTCTACATGGCCGGCCTTTTAGCTTTATTATTGTTACAGCTTACCTTTACTTCTTCCCCTTATCATGCGGCACGATGATCGGGACATCCGCCGCACTCTGGTTGCCGGCCGCATCCGTGGCCATAATCCTCACGGTGTACTGCCGCCCGCTCCCCTTGCCCGACCGCTCAGCCCGCACCTGCAAAGTAATCACGCCGCTTTGCTGGTCGATCAGCGGCTCGGTCCAATCCGGCGCAGTGTCCCCGTCACCCAGCCCGTCCAGCCGTTTCTCATACCCGGGCCCTGACCAGGAGCGGTCTTCTCAATATTTTAATAACCCAGAATTTTTTCAGTCTTTATAAGGCCGTACAACCTAATGTGATTACATTCAAACAGGCTGCTCCCCACCTTGTTTCACATGTGCTATTCGTATTCGTGGATCCGTCGCAGGAATTAATACAAGCTGACGAGGGCTTATGGGACAATACATTGACTAAGGCACTTCCCCTGGGCGCAGAAATCTCCCGCGGTTATAGTCCCTCCAAGCCTGCCACCTGAATTTATATCTAAATAATAATTCGTATCGTCATCATAGAATTTTATGCCTCTAATCGCGCCATTTACGTCTAAAGCTTGTGGCCAGACTGAAGGATCCAGGGGGTTGACTGGGGCGTTCTGGCCATATCCGACGCTGATACCACTTGGCGCAAGCGTCACAACAGGACTTACGACCGGGTCGCCTCCGGGATTGGGCGGGGCTGAATAATAATATAATCTTCCGATTTCCGCATGGAAGAGCAACGCGTTGCCCCAGGCAGTGTCATCCGTGAATTTCCATAAGCTATCATAATACATATTCGCACCGATTCCTGGCCAGCTGTGGATCAGATATAGGGAGCCTTTGCCGTTGCCGACGCGGACCAAGGAATGGTCTCCGGGTGCGCCTGGCGCCAGTCCGTTATCGATCACCAGCATATGCTGGGGGTTCATGGCTACGGCGGTATTGCCGATCCCGACCCGGCCGTTCTCTACGATCAGGCCGTGGCTGGCGGCCGCTCCGGCGCTGTTGAGCACCAGCCCAGCCTCTTTAGTCTGCGCGACATTGCCCGTATGCAGGGGCTGGATCACGTCGTTCTGGGGCGGCGGCGCCGTCGGCGGCGTCCAGGCCGCGATCAGGTTGCTCGCCGCGATCGTCAGCCCGAGAATGATCGGTGTGGCGATGAGCTGCCGCACCAAGACCCTCAACTTGTATTGGTCCATATGGTTTGCTTGCGGGCAAGCCGGTAGCGCCTGCCCCTTAATGATATGAATGGAAAGACACGAACAGGTAATCCCCTGGCAACATTATACAACCTCCCGCCCGATTGCGCAAAACCCACTCCCGTACCCTCGGAACAACCCCGGCACCAACTCACCAGACACCAACCCCGGCAACCCCGATCCCGAGTGCTCGGGACTCGGGATGAAACCTCGCAACCCCGGCACCAACTCTCTCACACGCCCCTCAACCCCGGGACCCGGCCAACAGCCCACCAGCGCCCACGCCTTCCCATTTTCCCTCGCTAGCCAGTTAAAAAACCGCCCCGGCCTGACTCGCCAGGGCCTTTTTTCCCCCCAAACCAACCCACATTCCCACCTTCGCCAAACTTCGCCAATATTAGCCTCTTTTTGAGGTCTTTTTTGCCCCTAAACCCTTTTCTCAAATCCGGGCCTTTCAAATCCGGGACCTCCATTTCTCATTTCCGGGACCTGGCCCACCCAACAGGGATCCCGCCCTGGCAGGACAACCTCGCCAACCCCCTCACACCTTATTTATCGAAAATAAACATTTTCGATATCGCGGTAGTGGCTCTTATTGCTCTTGTGGTGGCAGAAATCCGAAAAAGAAAGAAACAGTAAGCGCTGGCTAAATTAAAAAACGGCAGGGGTCCTCGCGGACTCCTACCGTTTTTATTCCCTACTTTTTTCCGTTGTCATGCGGCACGACAATCTTCGCATCCGTTACGCTCGCATTGCCTGCCTCATTCGGCATCGTAACCATTTCTGCGCATAAGCCCTTCAGGCTTGCCCTCCCTTTCTTAGCTTAAGCTCGAATATTTACTAGAAATAGCGCTTTGCTATTTCTGTTCGTTTTGTTTTTCTACGACGATCGTGCATTTCGCTACAAGCGCGGCGAGCGCGCCGACAGCAGCCAGCACCGGCGCGATCAAGGCGCCGACAGCGCCGAGCGTCAATGGCACTTCAAGCATCGTCTTGCCTTCCTCGCTCTTGATGATAATACGGCGGGCATTGCCTTCCTGTATCAATTCCTTGACTTTCTTAACGATCTCGTCGCCAGAGACCTTGAATTCTTCGCGGTTTGTTTCATTTTTCATATGTTTTAAATTATTTCTACTGTTGTTGGAAAGCCGGGGTATTAAGATCCTGCCTGATTCCCGGTTATTCATATTGCTTGCTGATATTTTCATATACGAACGACGAAATTTTTCCCATAAAAGAAGCCATATCTTCATAGGTTGCGCCCCTGTTCATGATGCAAAGCAGGTAGGGGTGTTTCGGGAAGTAAATGATACCGCAGTCATGCAACTGCTTTTCTCCGGTGCTGGTAATCGTCCGTTCCCCGAATTTATGAGCGACTTTGATGCCGTTCGGCACGCCCCCGGTAATGCCGCCCCTGAAATCGATATCAGCGAGCAGGCGCAATGCTTTTTCTGAATCGTCTTTCGTGAGATATGAAGCATTATACAGCATGCGGAAAAATGATGCGTAGAATTTGACCGACATATAATTCTCTCCCTTCTCGAAGTTCGGAAGGTCCAGCCCGATATCCGAATACATGCGCCCGGCGTCATCTTCACCGACCGATTCGAAAATCAAATTCTGCACATAGTTATCCGAATAGACGATCATCCGGGTCAGAAGATCTTCGACTGTGTATACCTCCCCCTTCGCGACAGTTTTGGACGGCTTGATATATTGGTCGCTGTAATCCGGTGTTGCGGGGATGGTGATTTTTTTTCCAAGCACTTCCTGATTCTCCTCGGCTTTTTTCATCACATACATCAAGAGCGGCACTTTGAGCAGGCTGGCCGGGGAAAATTCTTCTTTTTCGTTGATCCCGAACCAGGGTCCGTTGTTAAGATCCCGGAAATAGACAGCAGTTTTCGTGATCGAGTATTTGCCGTTCTCATTCCCAATGAAATCCTCAAGAGCATTCTTGAAAATCCTTATCTCGCTCGAGATCATTTCTTCTCCGATGTCACACTCCAAAAGGGGGTTGATGTAGTCATAGCCTGTCATTCTGGTTTCCAGGAAGTCGCTCAGATCCGCGGACATTTCTTTCCCGGGGTTTTCTTTGTCATCCGCAGCCAGAAAGCCTGTCGCGAATCCGGTGAACGCGGCCAGGCAGATGACGGCGGCAAGTTTTATGCCCCGGAGAGCAGATTTTTCCGTTTCCATATATTACACCTCATCTTTTGATTAATCCATTGAGTTCCTCGATGATCTTCTTGTTGATTCTTTGCAGTTTCCTGGTCTGGGAAGCCATGCGGTTTAGAAAGCCGAGCAGGATGCCGATACCGAAGAAAAGATAGAGCGCCGTGAATATTTTTGTCAGATCGGTTGTCGGGTGCAGATCGCCGAAACCGACCGTCGTAAGGGTTGTCACGCTGAAGTAGAATGAGTCGACCCAGCTCCAACCTTCGAAATGGTGATAGAAAACCGTCCCCATGCCCAGCATCATCAATGCGGTCGATGACAGCAGTTTTGCGCCATGGCGGGCGATAAAGAACCTTAAATTTTTCATAAGTCTTTTTATATAAGAAGCAACCTTACTATGTTATAGATTCATTTTATTGGATGGCAATAATAATTTCAATAATAAGCCCAGGCCGTCATGCAAAAAGCGCCTGGCATAACCAGGCGCTTTAATCGCTTAGATCATTCGGATATTTCAATCTTTGTAACCTTGACCGGTGAGACCGGCTTTGACATCTCGCCCGATGGGCTCATCCCAACTTCGGCCTCTGCTATCTTGTCAACGATTTCCAAGCCCTTGGTTACGCGGCCGAAAATGACATAATTTTTCGGCAAGGGGTAATCAGCGTGCATGATGAAGAACTGGCTGCCGTTCGTGTTCGGACCCGCATTAGCCATAGCTACAGTCCCGCGTATATATTCGCCTTCAAACGGTTCGTCGTCGAAGCGATATCCAGGGCCGCCTGTTCCGTCGCCTTTGGGGTCTCCTCCCTGGATCATGAATCCCTTGATCGCCCGGTGGAAGACAGTGTTGTTATAGAAGTTGCTTTTTGCAAGATTGACGAAATTGTTGACAGTGGTCGGCGTCTTGTCGGCAAAAAGCTCGAGCTCGATATCCCCTTCGGCAGTCCGCAAGATCGCCGAATATTTTTTGGTCTTGTCGATTGTCATATCAAATGGCTTATTGTAAGCTGTGGCTTGCTGCTCGGCGGGTGCTTCGCGGGTGGACAGTTCGGTTTTTTGTCCGGTATCGGCTTCTCGCTCTGCATCTTCGATACCAATGGAATCGGTCTGCTGTTCGGGACTACTGTTTTGCTGGCCACATCCAGAGAGAACCGTGATGGCGGTTAGTGCACAAATCAGGAATAAAAGCTTCTTTTCCATATATTGAATTATTAATAATTGCCACCCGAATATAATAACATTATTCTGTCCGATAACAAAGCCGGGCTAGCGCATAAAAATTTGAGTGAAATAATAGCTGTTATCCTTAGATTTGGAAACACCGATGCCAGTCAGAGCGTAGTTGCCTTCAATGTTGGCCTTGTGTCCTGGACTCTTCAGCCAGCCGTCGACCGCCGTCTTTGCCGGATCGGAATATCCCTTGTTGTATGCGACATTTTCCGCAAAAGCCGAACCCCCGATGCTGTTTTTGATCGCGCTTACCCTCGAGCTGAAACCGTCATGGCCGAAGGCCGTTTTTCCCGAAGCCATTTTCTCGCTATGGCCGGAAGCCTGGGAATCAATTACGGCATTCTGCCTCAAGCTGTCCAACCCGATCGAATTTCGGTATTGGTTGATGAGCGATAGGACTCGGGAAGCAAGTTTTTCCGTTTCCTCTTGGACGTTGTTTGTAGCAGCCGGTTGAGGATCTGAAACGGGCGGGTTTGGATTGGGAACGGGCGAGGTGGTTTTAGGCTTTTCAACATTCGGCCGCTGAAAGTACCAAAGCTTACGAAACCAGAGGTTACTTGACTGGTTGCTCGCCGATGAGCCTGCCAAGGCAAGCTTGACCTTTCCATTATAAGCAGTTTTTTTGATAATAGTTTTTGTGTCGGTATTTGTTTGGTATCTGGCACAGGCTTGGGTTGCCGGCGCTAGCAACGTAGAAGCAAAAAGAGCAAGCGAGATAAATAAAAAATAGCGCTTGGACATAGCATTTTTTGAGTAAATAAAAAAGAGCGCTATGTCATTATAGCAGACTGCACTGATAAATAACAGAAACGCAGCAATAGGACCAAGGTTAGCACGGTAGAGGAGGTTGCGCGAATTTTATTGGGCGGGTTGTAAATTTTTTGGCTAAAAAACTTGTGGAAAAAGCAGGAATCCAGCTATCTTTTGAGAATTTCTTACGTTCTATCAGTTAATAAGCTTGCTTGTCGTGTTTTTCCCGGATTGACAACCGCCGTGGAACAATTCAAGCAGTTCGCAGGCACTGCCGTCTTCGAAGCGGCATAAGCCGTTTCTGGAGTTGTTTTCCGCCCTATGGAATTCGACGCTTCCGCCGTTGCGTTCGCAGAAGAGCGCGGCCGCTCCTGTTTCGCCCAGCCTTTTAACCGATCCCGGAAGCATTTGCCAGGAAACGGAAGTGAAAAGCGCGGCCGCGGCGACCAGCACAACGATTAAGGCGACCGCAATCCCGATCAGCGCTGAAGCCC
>CAYTAV010000009.1:6792-31615 GCA_964435875.1 uncultured Gammaproteobacteria bacterium | reverse complement strand
GTCCGGCATGCTGGCCGTCGGGCTCGGAATCTCGACGATCGTCCTGCAGGGGATCGTGATGAACCGCAACCAGGAATTTTCTACAACCGCTTATTTCGCGGCCGAAGCCGGGGCGGAGAGAGTGATCTGGGAGAACTGGAATAATAATTTTGAAATCAACGATACGGAAGATTGTGAAAACCATACCAATCCAACATATATTTCATTCGATGATACGGAATGCTCCGGACACGGAAGCGGGGGGGCGCCCTGTTGCATCGAATCCGCAACGCCGATTGCTACAAGCCTGGGAGATAAAAGCTACAGCATCCTGTTTACGGATATTGGAGACGGGACTATCAAATTGAAATGCACAGGAAGTTATCGGCAGGTCAGGAGAAGCGTGGAAATAATATATTAAGTTAATCCGGTGAAGTTGCAGGAAGCCAGGCAGAGGATAGAGAAGTTAAGGGCGGAGATCGAGCATCACCGCTATCTTTATCATGTCGAAGATCGGCAGGAGATTTCGGACGGCGCGCTCGACAGCCTGAAGGACGAGCTCGCGAAGCTCGAGGCCGAGTTCCCCGAGCTTGTCGCGTCGGATTCTCCGACGCAGAGGGTCGGCGGCCAGCCGCTCGATAAATTCCGGAAGGTGGACCATGAAATTCCGATGCTTTCGCTATATGATGCGTTCACAAGGGAGGATATGGAGGAATGGGAGGCAAGAAATAAAAAAATATCCAATATCCAATACCCAATATCCAATTCGGGTTATTACTGCGAATTGAAGCTGGACGGACTGGCCGTAAGCCTCGTTTATGAGGGCGGTTCCCTTGTCCTGGGCGCGACGCGCGGGGACGGGCGCACCGGAGAGGACGTTACCCAGAACCTGAAGACGATCGAAAGCATCCCGCTTAAGCTGCGCTTGCCGGGCGGAAAAGAGCTGGTATCTGCGGGTTTTAGCTCTGACCAGGCAGAAAGCATCATGAAAACCGTCCGGGATGGAAAGGTCATCGTCCGGGGAGAAGCAGTCATGACCCTGGATGTTTTTAAGGATCTGAACAGTAAATACAAGGAAGCAGGCCGGCCCCTTCTGGCTAATCCGCGCAACGGAGCGGCCGGTTCGATCCGCCAGCTCGATCCGAAAATAGCTAGCGAACGCAGGTTGGATTTCTATGCCTATGCCCTTGCGCTAGCTTATCCGTCCGGAGAAACGCTCCCCTTTTTCTCCTTGCATGAGCAGGAGCACGCGCTCGTAAAATTGCTGGGCTTCAAAGTCATCAAGGAAAACAAACAGTGTGCTTCACTTGACGAGGTATTCAATTTCCATGGCTACTGGGAGAAGCACCGCCAGCGGATGCCGTTCGAGTTCGACGGGATCGTCGTCAAGGTCAACGAGCTTAAGCTTTGGGACGCTCTGGGAGTCGTCGGCAAGGGACCGCGTTATATGATTGCCTACAAATTCGCGGCCGAACAGGCGACGACCAGGCTCCTCGACGTGCGCTGGCAGGTAGGCAGAACCGGGACGCTTACTCCGACCGCCATGCTCGAACCAGTACGGGTCAGCGGCGTTACGATCAGCCGCGCGACCCTGCATAACATCGACGAGATCGGCAGGCTCGGCCTTAAGATCGGCGATACTGTGATCATCGAGCGTTCGGGGGATGTCATCCCGAAGATTATCAGGGTTTTGCCTGATTTGCGCACAGGCGGCGAGAGATCCGTATCACCGCCGAAATCCTGCCCGGTGTGCGGAGGCAAGGTCGAGCGGCCGGAAGGAGAGGTCGCCCTGCGGTGCGTTAACAAGGATTGTTATGCCGTGAGCCTGCGCCGGATGCGCCATTGGGTCTCGCGAGGAGCCGTAGATATCGAAGGGCTCGGACCGAAGATTATCGAACAGCTCGCACAGGAAGGGCTGGTCCGCGACCCGAGCGATTTTTACAAACTGACTGCCGGCGATCTCGCCCCGCTCGAACGGTTCGCCGACAAATCCGCCGGAAACCTGGTCAACGCGATCGCCGCCCGCAGGGAAATCCCCTTGGAGCGCTTCATCTATGCCTTGGGCATCAGGCACGTCGGGGAGGAAACTGCGATTACCATAAGCGAAAAGTTAAAAGTTAAAAGCAAGAAAATCAGCGAATTCGAGAAGGAAATGAGCAGTTATGCTTTGGACGAGCTGCAGGAGATGGAAGATATCGGACCGGTCGTTGCAGAGAGCATCTATGGGTGGTTCCATGATAAAAAAAACCAGGAGTTCTTAAAAAGATTGGAAGACAGCGGGATCAAGATCCTGATCGGCCGTTTTCCGGCCACATATTCCCCTTCGCCGATTCTTGGCAAAACATTCGTATTAACAGGCTCTTTAAGCGGTTTGACAAGGGATGAGGCAAAGGCTAAGATAAGGGAATTAGGAGGAGAAATATCTTCATCCGTCAGCAAAGAGACCGATTATGTCGTCCTAGGCGCCGATCCCGGAAGCAAGCTGGAAAAAGCCATAAAACTGGGCGTTAAGATCATTGATGAGGGCGCCTTCATGCGTCTTCTGTCGCGCAAAACGTAGCATGCGGATCCTGGCATGTTATTTTTTAGAAATATCAACTAAAATATTATGGAGCTCAAAAAGTCTGAAATCGAACATGTCGCAAGGCTTGCGCGGCTTGAGCTGACCGGCGCGGAACTGGATAAATACGGTTCCCAGCTTTCCCGGATACTGGAATATATCGACATGCTTAAGGAGATTGATACAGACGACGTCCTGCCGACCGCCCAGGTAACGGGACTCGAGAACGTATTGCGCTCCGATGACATCGAGGACTGGGATGAAAGCGAACGCGAGGCTGCCCTGCGCGCCGCTCCGGGGCTTGCCGGCCGGCAGATCAAAGTCAAGAGAGTGATAAGATGATGGACCATGAATCATAAATTAAGAATGATGAATTAAGAACTTGGCGGGTATGGCACTTAATGCGCTAACAATAATTGAAGCGAGCGAAAAATTAGGAAAGCGCGAGATAAGCTCTCGCGATTTGACGCGCGTCTGTCTCGACCGGATTATCGAATTGAACGAGAAATTAAATGCCTGTCTGACCGTATGCGAGCAAGAGGCCCTTGAGCAGGCTGAAGCAGCTGACAAGCGCCGCGCGGAGGGGGGGCACGGAGCGCTCCTCGGCATCCCGGTGATCGTCAAGGACAATATCATGACGGCCGGCATCAGGACCACGGCTGCTTCGAAGATACTCGAGGATTATATCGCTCCTTATGACGCGACGGTCGTCGAAAAATTAAGGTCGGCCGGGGCGGTCATCCTGGCAAAAGCCAATCTCGACGAATTCGCGCACGGCGCATCGACCGAAAACTCGGCTTTCGGCCCGACCCGCAATCCCTGGGATACGGAACGCGTGCCGGGCGGATCGTCCGGCGGTTCGGCCGCCGCGGTCGCGGCCGACATGTGCCTTTTCGCCCTAGGGACCGATACGGGCGGGTCGATCCGGTGTCCCGCGAGCTTCTGCGGTATCACAGGCTTGAAGCCGACCTACGGCCGCGCATCCCGGTTCGGACTGATCGCCATGACCTCTTCGACCGACGTACCCGGCCCGCTCGCCAAAAGCGCGATGGACGCCGCGATCGTCATGCGCGCGGTTTCCGGGCATGACAAGCGCGACGCGACGGCCCCGGACGTGCCGGTCGACGATTACCCGGCTCTTATGGGCCGCGGCCTGCAGGGTTTGCGGATCGGCCTGCCGGTCGAGTATTTTGAAAAGGGGACGGACGAGGCCGTGCTTACCTCAGTCCGTTTGGCGGCCGACGAGCTGAAGGCTCTCGGCGCCCAAGTCAAGGAGGTCAGCCTGCCGCACACGAAATACGGCATCCCGGTCTATTACATCATCACGCCTTCCGAAGTCAGCTCGAACCTGTCGCGCTTCGACGGCATCAAGTACGGGTATTCCGAGTTGAACGGCGCCGGAGGAAAAGATGCGGACCTTCAGGATATTTATATGAAATCCCGCGGCCATGGGTTCGGGCCGGAAGCCAAGCGCCGCATCATGCTCGGCACATACGCCTTGTCCGCGGGCTACTACGACGCTTATTACCTTAAGGCGCAGAAGGTAAGGACGATCATCAAGCGGGAAATGGACGAAGTGCTCGGCGATGTCGACGTCCTCCTGACCCCGACAGCTCCGCATACCGCATTCAGGATCGGCGAACAGTCGGATGACCCGCTAAAGATGTACCTTGAAGACATCTTCGTTACCGGCGCGTCACTCGCCGGATTACCGGCGATTTCTGTCCCTTGCGGATTCTCACAAGGCCTGCCGATCGGGCTGCAGCTAATCGGCCGGCGCTTCGGCGAAACGGCCATCCTGCAGATCGCGCACCAGTATCAGCTTGCGACGGACTGGCATAAGAAAAAGCCAGGCGTGATAAACGGATAATTCGGGGATAAATTCATAAATTATTCTAATTATATGGAGGAGGGGAATGCAAAAAAAAGCAGATTATTCATTTTCAGCGCAGCCGGACTTTTCGCGTTAGCTGTTCTTGTGCTCGTTATGCTCGCATTAAGCTCAAAGAGCAGCAAGGATGATGCACGGAACGAGCCAAGCGCTACGGACGCTGGCATCGAAAGCGGCGCCGCCGGCAACACTGACGGCAACGGAAAAGCCGGAGAAGCGGCCTCCCGATTAAAGCCGATCAGCGATGGCGATCATACTTGGGGGAGCGACGATGCGAATGTATCCATAATCATCTACAGCGATTTCTCCTGTCCTTTCTGTGCGGATTTCTACGATACGACCGAACAGCTGAAGAAAGAATTCGAAGGCAAGGTCAGGATCGCATTCCGGCATTTCTATTTTCCGTCCCACGCCAACGCTTTTCCCGCCGCGCTCGCGTCGGAATGCGCATCAGAGCAGGGCAGGTTCTGGGAGATGCACGATAAGCTGTTCGATGCCAGCAAGACCGAAGCTTTAGATGATGAAATATACGCGAAATTAGCTGAAGAGCTCGGCCTGGATGCGGGAAAGTTCTCGTCCTGCATGAAAAGCAGAACCTATGCCGATAAGATCCTGCGTTCGGTTTCCGAGGCAAAGTCCATCGGCGTGATGGGTACCCCCACCTTGTATGTGAACGGCGAGATCCTGACCGGGGCCTATCCTTTGGATGACTTTACCGGTAACGACGGCCGGCAGTACGAAGGCTTAAGGAAAATTATCAATAGTAAGCTGGGAAGTAAGAAGTAAGAAGTAAGAAGTAAGAAGATTATCCTTATTATCAATCTTTTACGCATGCTGGGTGAGATGGCCGAGCGGTTGTCCGCTCGACTCCGCGAGCGGATCCGCGCAGCCCTGCGGGCATGTCGCGGAAAGGCGCAAGCCATAAAGAGTAATCACGACAATAGCCATTGGTGAGATGGCCGAGCGGTTGTCCGCTCGACTCCGCGAGCGGATCCGCGCAGCCCTGCGGGCATGTCGCGGAAAGGCGCAAGCCATAAAGAGTAATCACGACAATAGCCATTGGTGAGATGGCCGAGCGGTTGAAGGCGCTTGCTTGGAGAGCAAGTGTGTCAGAAATGGCACCCAGGGTTCGAATCCCTGTCTCACCGCTATTTGTAAAACATATATCAGTCAGCCCGGCCTGACGGAGGGCTTTAAGCTGAAATAAGACACCAGCTTTTTGTCCGCCTTAAGATGGCGGGTTTTTTGTTTGAATTAATCTTTGAAATTCGTTAGTATAAAGATGAGATCATTAATAGAACAATATGAATAGCTCATATAACTGGTATCAAGCGTTAGTTAAGCCGGACTGGGCGCCGCCCGCCTGGCTTTTCGGTCCGGTATGGACCCTGCTTTACACCCTTATCGCGGTTTCCTTCGGCGCAGTATTTTATAAAGCGTTTACAAGGCAAATTCCATGGAGTGTTGCCTTGCCTTTTGTCCTTAACCTGGTTTTCAATCTTTTATTTACGCCGTTGCAGTTCGGCCTTAAGAGCAATCTGCTCGCCGCGCTCGACATTCTGCTTGTGCTTGCTACGCTAGCCTGGGCGCTGTATGCTGTTTACGCTTACGGCCTAAAAAACCATATCGAAACCGGCGCGCCTGCGCTGAGCTGGATCATCTATCTGAATATCCCTTACTTGCTCTGGGTCATGTTCGCCGCTATCCTGCAATTAACGATAACTTATTTGAACTGGAAATGAATCAATATTTCGCACATGGGAACGATCAATACAAGCCGTTCGTTCGTTAAAGGAAAATCTATCCTGCTGGCGGCGGTAATTTTACTGCTTTCGGGATGCTCGCCCGACGCTAAGGATCAGAAAGCCGGTAGCACGCAAGGCGGCAGTCAGCGCAGAGAACAGGAATATCAAGCCAGCACGAGCCGGCAGATGCAGAAGACAACGAATCCGATCGATAGCGCGGTCAACCTCAAGCGCGCAAAAGACAAGCTCCAGGAAGATATTGGCGAATACAAAGAAAGCCGTGACCAGGAGCTTTATGACGCGATAAAATGAACGGTTTTTTATCGACTTTTTTATATTATAATCTGTACAAGGAGTATGCCGATAATCATAGCAGTTATCGCGGCATATGTTTTTATAGCATTCGTCGCTGCAAGACTATTCATACCCCATCTGCAGTTCGGCGCCGATCCACTGCCGGATAAACTGCCGGCAGAGCTTGAGCGAAAGATCGAAGAACTGAAAGCAGCATCCGGCGGATCGAAGCGGCGCCTGCTTGAGCTGGCCTTCGAGTTCATCGGTTCGCGGTATCATTCGGAGCGGCTAGGGACGATAACGCGGTTCCCGCGTTTATTCATCGGGCTCGATGAAATCTGGAGCCGCGAGGGATTCGTCCAATGCACCCTGAGCAACTTCATGCTCCGCATAATCCTGGTCAAGAGCGGGCTTTTCCGGGACGATGAGGTCAGGCGCCGCCATACGTTCGCGAACGGGGTGCCGCACCAGTATCTGCAAGCCTGGGTTGACGGGCGCTGGATCGATCTCGATCCTGGAGAGATGCAGAGGGGCCTGCGCATCGGTGAACATTTCTTCGGCCTGCATTTCGGCTACGCCCTGAAGGCCGAAAGCGACTCGGTAGCCTGCAAGAAAGGCAGGTGCTAGGCTGGCGCGCGGTCAGTACGCTAAAATTTTAAACAGATGAGAACCATCCTTGATCTCCATATCCATTCGAAATACTCCCGCGCCTGCTCGCCTCGCTTAGAACTCGGCAATATCGATGAGGCTTGCAGGACGAAGGGCATCAGCGTTATCGCGACCGGTGATTTCACATATCCGGCCTGGCTCCAGTCTATCGAGACTCAGCTCGAAGAGATCGGTTCGAGCGGGCTTTTCCGTCTGAAGGATTCTGCGGACGAGAAAGTGCGTTTTCTGCTCTCGACCGAACTTTCCTTGATCTATAAGCAGGGAGACAAGGTCCGGCGCATCCATGTAGTGCTGTCGGCTCCGTCGCTTGAGGCGGTCCGCGAGCTCAACGCCTATCTCGATAAGCGTTTCAATATAAGGTCGGACGGCCGTCCGATCCTCGGGATGAGGGCTGACGAGCTGGTCCGGCTGTGCCTTCAAATACACCCCAAATTCCTGGTCTATCCGGCGCATGTCTGGACGCCCTGGTTCTCGGTTTTCGGTTCGAAATCCGGATTCGACAGCCTTGAAGAATGTTTCCTTGACGAAACCGCGCACATCTACGCGATCGAGACCGGGCTTTCGAGCGATCCGGAAATGAACTGGCGCTGTTCCGGGCTGGACAAGCTTGCGATCATCTCCAATTCCGACGCACACAGCCTGGACAACATAGCGCGCGAAGCCAATGCGATGGATCTTGCTGAACCGACCTATGATGAGATTTATGAAGCCATCAGGGTAAAAGAGGCTGGAAAAATGCTTTTTACGATCGAGTTCTATCCCGAAGAAGGCATGTACCATTACGACGGGCACCGATCGTGCGGAATACGCCTGCATCCTTTCGAAACGAAAAAGCTGCACGGCATCTGCCCGGCCTGCAAAAAGCCGCTTACGATCGGCGTGATGTACCGCGTCGAGGAGCTTGCCGACCGGCCCGCCGGTTCGGCACCCGCTTCCGCGGTGCCCTACCGTAAGCTGGTCGAACTCGACAAGATCATCGCCGAGGCGCTCGGAGTAAAATCCCGCACCTCGAAGAAGGTTAGCGGGGAATACGCCCGGCTGGTCAAGGAGCTCGGCAGCGAGCTTTATATTCTGCTCGATGCCGCATTGTCCGATATCGAGGCGGTCGCCGGAGCGCGAATCGCCGAAGGTATCCGCCGCACGCGGGCTGGCGAGCTGATCATCGAGCCGGGATATGACGGGGTTTATGGCGTTATCAGCATATTCGGAAATGACAGAGCAGACTTACCGATACAAGGGGTGATGTTTTGATTGATTCAATCGGCTCTTTCCAACGAGGTGTGTCATGAAGACTTTCTGCACCAAGGGTTTCAGGCGGATAGCTGGCTTGTTCAAACCGTATTTATACTTAACATTGGTCCTTCCTTGGATCATTTTCAGTTTTTCGGAATTTCTCGGAGCTTGGAGCATCGCTTCAGGCGCCCTGTTCATCCTTGGCGCCACTTGCCTCGGTTATTCATGCCTCAGGCATGAAATCCGAGATTGGGCAAAACTTCTTCAGCCGCGCAATGAATGACGCGGTTTTTTTATTCGCGCTGGTACATGTTATAATGAATAGAATAAGGCTAATTTATGCACAATCTCATCTGGGCGGAAATTTCCAGGAGCGCGCTCCGGAATAATATCAGCCTCTTCAGAAAACTCGTTGGTAAAAATACATTGATCGCGCCCTGCGTAAAGGCGAATGCCTACGGCCACGGCCTTGAAGGATGCGCATATGAAACAGACCAAGCCGGCGCCGACTGGTTCTGCGTCAATTCAGCCTGGGAAGCAGGCAGGATCAGGAAGCGGGGAATCAAGAAGCCCGTCCTAATACTCGGGCATATCGGTCCGTCCGATTTCGAAGCAGCGCTCGAAGCCGAGGCGCGGAGCCTGATCTATGACCGTGCTGCCGCATCGCGCCTCGACCAGGTGGCTGGGAGGCTCGGATGCAAGGCCAAAGTCCATATCAAGCTCGATACCGGCATGAGCCGGCAGGGCGTGCTTGAACGGGATTTCGATGCGTTCCATGAATATTTAAAAACGCTCGACCACATCGAGATCGAAGGCGTCGCGACGCATTTCGCGAGCTCGGACGAGCCGGCGGATAACGGGCATTATGCCGCCCAATATCGGATCTTCAAAGAGGTCCACGAGCGCGTTTCCCGCGGACACGAATATATATTCCATTGCGCGAACAGTGCCGCCGCCTTGCTATACCGCGACGCGCACTTCGATATGATCCGCCCGGGTATCTCGGTCTATGGGTATTATCCGAGCCCGGATGTCGGAGAGATTTGCCGCGCCCAGGGGCTTTTGCTCGAGCCGGCGCTCGCGCTCAAGACGGTCGTAGCGGCCGTTAAAGACCTTCCGGCAGGAAGCAAAGTAAGCTACTCGGGGACGTATACGGCTGAAAATGACCTGCGCATCGCCGTCCTGCCCATCGGATATTACGACGGACTTGACCGCAAACTTTCTAATCGCGGGGAAGTGCTGATGGGCGGCCGGCGTTCGAAGATTCTCGGCCGGGTCTGCATGAACATCACGATCGCCGATGCAAGCGCCGCGCCGGACGTGCAGGCAGGCGACGAGGTCGTGATAATCGGCTCCCAGGACAGCGAAACGGTCGCTGTCGAAGAACTAGCCGCACGCATCGGAACGATCAATTATGAAGTGACGACCCGCTTAAGGGAAAGTATGCCTAGAGTTTTCGTCTGACCAAAGCAGGCTGGTAATTAAGGAAGGCCATATTATTAGCTGATGACTATTATTTTTTAATTATCCGGGGGTTCTTTTCCCGATCCCTAGTACATGTGACGGAATCGAGCGATACGAAAAAAAGCGGATTTTTATCGCGTCCAATCTAATTATTATAATCAATAGCAAAGGAGGGCTATTTAGGCATTTTTATGCGTAGGCGCTCCTTGAAAAGAATTTTGATGCTCGCGGCGGCTGTTGCGGGATTTTTTTATCCGGCGGCGGATTCGGCTTTCGCCGCCGCCGGCTTGATAATCAATGAGATCGCCTGGATGGGCGGCCCGTCATCGGCGAACCATGAATGGATCGAGCTTTACAACGGCACAGGAGCGGAAATCGACCTCGCCGGCTGGGTATTAAAGTCCTCGGATGGCGCGCCGGAGATCGCGCTGGCGGGGAAGGTCGGAGCCGGCGGATATTTCCTGCTCGAGCGTACGTCTGACGAGAGCGCTCCGGGCGTTGCCGACCTCGTTTATGCCGGGGCCTTGTCGAATGACGGAGAAACGCTCGAGCTTTTCGATCCGCAAGGCGGCGTGGTCGACCGTGTTGAAGCAGGCGGCGGCTGGCCCGCGGGCGATAACGCTTCGAAGGCGACCATGGAACGGCAAAGCGACCTTGGCTGGCAGACGAGCGCCCAGGCCGGCGGCACGCCCAGAATAGAGAATAGCACCGGGCGGCAGGACGAGGATACGGAGCCGGCTTGCGGCAACGGAAAGATCGAAGCGGAAGAGGCTTGCGACGACGGAAACGCGGTATCAGGGGACGGCTGCTCGGAGTCGTGCCGGCAGGAGGACGGATCAGGCCAAACGTCAGGTGGCCTGCAAAATTCTGGCAGTAACGACAGCATCCAGTATTATTCAGTCGGTTCGGTAGCCATAAACGAATTCGTTCCGGATCCGGCAGAGGGCGGAAGCGAGTGGATCGAGCTTTATAATACGACGGGTGGAGATATCAGTCTGGCCGGCTGGACGATTACGGAAGGCAGCGGAGCTAAAACCGCGCTGACCGGCATCATCAAGGCTTTTGGGGAAGATAAATTTTACGTCGTTGAAAAACCGAAAGGCAGCCTGAATAATAAGGGGGATATGATAATCCTGAAGGATCCGAGAGGGAATATGATCGATATGGTCGCCTATGGCGGCTGGGATGACGGTTCGATGGGCAATAACGCCCCGACAGCTGCCGACCCGGACAGCGTCGCGCGGATCCAGGACGGTCGGCGGACAGGAAGCGATTCGTCCGATTTCAAAGCCACCAGGTCGCCGACCAAGAAAGCAGGCAACAAAATCTCAGCTGCCAACCCGCAGGCCACCGAAGAAGTGGATGAAGACGGAGAACCGGATAGCAGCAGGGCGGCGGCCGCTGATAAATTGATGATCACTGAAGTCTGCCCGGATCCCGAAGGCAGCGACATCGAAGGCGAATTCATAGAGCTCTATAACGCCGGTGAAACAGATTTGACGCTTTTGGGCTGGAGCATCGGCGACGCGAGCTCCGCAAGGCATGTCTTTTCCGAGGACGAGCCGCATATCGTCTACGCGAAAAGCTACCTGGTGATCACAAGGAAAGCCAGCGGCCTCGCGTTGAATAACGATAAGGATAAGGTCGTTCTATATGCGCCGGGAGGAAGCGAACCGGTCCTTGAAACCGCCTATGAAGGATCGAGCCAAGGCAGGAGCTATGCCTTCGACGTGGCCGGCGGCAGATGGGCTTGGACCCCGATCCTCACGCCTGGTTTTATTAACAAGTTCGAACCATCAGATAGGGAAGAGGTCGGAAAGCTCTACATACGTTATGAAGGCACGCTGAAAACCGCATCGCCGCTCAGGTTCTCCGCGGAAGGCTACGCCTGCGACCGCGGCGAGGCGGCGGCTTACGGCTGGGATTTCGGCGACAAATTTTTGAACAGCCTGCCCGACCCGGAGCATACGTATCTGCAGGCCGGGGAATATGCGGTCAAGCTTGCGTTAAAATGCGGCGACAAGACGCTTTCTGCCGAGAAGAAGCTGAAGATCGCCGGGAGCGCAGCGATAAAGCCCTCCGGAGCAGCAACGGCCGCGACGACCGGCAAGACGGCCGGCGATAAGACCGTTGTCATTACCGAACTGCTTCCTAACCCGGAAGGAAGCGATGCCGAGGAGGAGTGGATCGAACTTTGGAACAATGGCGCGGGCGCTGTCAACCTGCTCGGCTGGATTTTGGACGACGGTGAAGGCGGCAGCCGGCCGTATAAATTCGCGGACGATCATTATCTCGCGCCTGGCGGCTACTATCTATTAAGCCGGGAGGACAGCGGAATCGCGCTGAACAACGCCAAGGATCGCGTCAGGCTGACGGCCGCTGGCGGCGAGCTGATCGACGAAGTCGGATATGAACGGGCCATGCTCGGGCGTTCGTATGCGCGCTCGAAGGGCGGCTCTTGGACCTGGAGCGACCGCTTGACGCCCGGCTCGACGAACATCGTTTTGACAAGCACCAGCCCTCCGGCATCCGCTAACAACGCGAAAAGAACGACAACCGCGAAGCGGGCGGCGCAAGGCAGTCCGGCTGCCAGGGTCGCGGGCAGTTCATTCGTGCCGCTCGAAGCGCTAGCCGGCGAACCGGCCGGTGCGCGGGTAACGACGCGCGGGGTTGTTGCCGTCCTCCCCGGCGTCCTAGGCAGCCAGTATTTTTACCTTACCGGATCGCCAGGAGCGCAGATCTATAACTACAACAAGCTGTTCCCCGGCCTTGCGCTCGGGGATTACGTCGAGGTCAGCGGAGAAATCAGCCATCCGCCGGAAGGCGTAAGGCTCAAGACCGTTTCGATTGGCGATATCCGACTGATCGAGAAACGGAGCGAACCCGTACCGGAAAAGGCCGCCTGTTCGGAGATCGACGAGAACGATTGCGGCCGGCTCGTCGAGGTGCGCGGCAAAGTGCTCGAGCGCAAGAGCAACGTGATTTTTCTTGATGACGGGATCGACGAGACCGTCGTTTATGTCAAGCGGACGACCGGCATCCCGCTCGACCTGTTCAAAGAAGGCCTCGATATCGCAGTGTCCGGCATCGTCGGCAAGGACCGTTCGGGCGCTCCCCGGCTGATGCCGCGCTTTCCGGCGGATATCCGCATTATCGCTCCCGCTGAAGCAGCCGGCTCGGCCGCTTCTGAAGGGTTCTCTAGCGGCGGCACAAGCACGATCGAGCTTGCGCAGCGGCAGGGCGGGAACCGCCCCAGGGTCATAGCCTACGCGCTTACGGCCGTCATCCTGGCAGGCGCGGCTGCGGCTTATTGGAAGCGCCGCAATTAAAAAAGGCCGCTTTCAATAGCGGCCGGTTCTAAACAGGTAGATTGACGATTTCAACCGGTATTCGATCAATTGTCCAGCGAGCGTACTGCTGTTGATGCTGATCGCTGAAAGTTTTTCAGAATAACTGCCTCTCTTGAAGAAAATCAGGAGTTCGCGCGGGCTTCCGGGAACCGCGTGGTTGATAAAAAACGGCAAGAGCACGTTGTCAGAATACGGCAGCCATTCTTCCCCTTTTCTGATTACATCGAGGAGGCGTGAGATAGCGGAAGTAATAGCATTGTCAAGTTCGCTGCCCAGATCCTGCAGCCGTTCAGTCGTCATAGCCTTCAGCCTCTCAATCTCCCTTGTCTGTTCGGAGGCAGGCAAGTTTAGTGTTTCAGCGCGAATATGCGGAATTAGGCTTCGCAGATAGAAGCCGCATTCCGGCAGCCAGGCATCCATTATTAGCTGACAGAGCGAAAACCAAAGGTTTTCAAGGAATTCGGCATGCTGAAGCTGGGCGGACTTTTTCAGTTCGGCCTGCATAATGACTGCTGGCAGATTTGCACCATTTTTCTTGTCACGGTTCAGATCCGAAACCCTGACCCTCCATTTCTTAGGACCTTTTTTCAGGTAAAGATACTGCGTTTCACGGCCAATGAAAACAAGATAAGCATGGTCGAAATATTGGAAGTCTCTTAAGCATTGTATCACTTCCACAGCCCCCTGAGCCTCGATCTGGTCTTTTAGCCAGGGATAAGGATCGCCCTGAAAATTTCGTTCCAGCTCAGCTCTGTCCATTGTCATCTCCTTGTTTAGGCGTTTGCCGTTGATTGTCTTGTTGGTTGTTTTTAGGCTGGTTTTGAAAAGAGCGCGTAAATTTTCCGGGGAAATTTGAATTCCAGAATCAGCATTTTTTGCCGCTGTGGAATCCGGAGCGGTAATATGTTATAATCATAGCAGGCCATACAATAACAGTATTATTATTCTAAAGGATACAGAAGCCATATGGCAAGACGCGGAAAAAAAAGTTTTAATCCGCTAGGTTTTGTATCGAATATCTCGCTGCCGAGCCTCGAGCTTGAACCGCAGGTGAAACGCAATATTTTCATCGTGTTCTTGCTGGCTGCCGGAATCATGGGATATTTGAGCATCTTTAATGAGGCCGGCCTGGTCGGGCTGTATTACCATGCCGGGCTAAAATATTTCTTCGGCTGGGGCAAAGTCGTATTTCCATTTCTCCTGGTGGCATTCGCCTATTTGTTGTATAAGGAGGATGAATATGCGCTCCGGTCCGCGAATTATGTCGGCCTGTTCCTTTTTATTCTAAGTGCGCAGGCCTTGCTTCAGCTATTCGTACCGTATGCCGACTGGCAAACAGAGACAATCCAGGGCGGCGGGGGCGGCAAAGTCGGCCTGCTACTGGCCGCGGTGATTGCTAAGCTCGTCGGGTATTGGGCCGCTTGGGTGCTGGTCATCAGCTTCATTCTGATTTCCCTGATCCTGATCTTTAATACTACGCTGTCGAAAATCATCGGCGGTGAAAGCATCTTCGGCCGGTCCTTCTCAGCGTTATACGCGAGATTCACAGGTAAACTTGTAGAAAGGGAGGGAGAAGAGGGGGACGGCGAAGAAGAAGAGGAGGAAGAGGAAAGCGGAGAGGATGATGAGGAAGAGGCAGGGGACGGCGAAGAAGAAGAGGAGGAAGAGGAAAGCGGAGAGGATGATGAGGAAGAGGCAGGGGACGGCGAAGAAGAAGAGGATGGTGATAATGAGGATGGCAAGGATGAAGCGGGTGAGCGGCACGTTGCCGGGAGTTTCTTGAGCAAAGCGATCAAAGGCGATGCGGCGGCTGACTTGCTTGAACGCTGGACGCCTACAGGCGTTAACATCAGCCTTCCCCTCGGGCTTTTGGTCCCCCGCAAAGGCAGGGGCCAGGGCGGCGATGTCAAACGCAACATGGAGATAATCCAGAAGACTTTCGAGAATTTCCATATCCAGGTCGAGATGGGAGAATATAACGTCGGGCCGACGGTGACCCAGTATACCATGCGCCCGGCAGAAGGGATCAAGCTGTCCCGCATTATTGCGCTGGCTGAAAATCTTGCGCTCGCGCTGGCGGCTCATCCCGTCAGGATCGAAGCGCCGATCCCGGGAAAATCGCTGGTCGGGATCGAAGTGCCGAACCAGACGAAGGCGATCGTCGGGCTCCGCGAGGTGCTGGAGACGAAAGAGTTCAAACAGAAGAAGCAGGGCCTGGCGATCGGGCTCGGCAAAGACGTGATGGGCAAAGCCTGGATCGCCGAGGTCATCAAGATGCCGCACCTTTTGATCGCCGGCCAGACGCAGTCGGGCAAATCGGTCTGTCTCAATGCTGTGATCGCATCGCTTTTGTTCCAGAACAACCCGGACGACCTGCGGTTCATCATGGTCGATCCGAAGCATGTCGAGCTGATCAATTACAACGGGATACCGCACCTGTTGACCCCAGTGATCAATAACGTCGAAGGTGCTGTCAACGCCCTTAACTGGTGCATCGGCGAGATGGAAACCAGATACGCTTTCTTCTCGCGCAGGCATAAGAAGAACATCCAGCATTACAATGAAACCGCAAGGATCAGACTGCCGTATATCGTCTTTGTCGTTGACGAGATGGCGGACCTGATGACCATGGCCGGCAGGGAGATGGAGCAGGGCGTGATGCGCATAACGCAGAAAGGGCGCGCCGCCGGCATCCACATGGTCCTGGCGACCCAGAGCCCGCGCGTTGACATCATAACCGGGATCATCAAGGCTAACATGCCGGCCCGCATAGCTTTTTCCGTGTCCTCGGGGATCGATTCGCGGACCATCCTTGATTCGCTCGGCGCGGAGAAACTGATCGGCTCCGGGGACATGCTCTATCTAAATACCGAGCTTTCGAAGCCGAAGCGCATCCAGGGCGCTTTCCTGAGCGAAGCCGAGATCATGCGGATCGTACGCACGATCAAGGAGCAGGCCGCCGGCGTCTCGACCTATCAATCCGGGATCACCGAAAAGCAGGGCGGCTCCGGGGCGCTCCTGGGCATAAGGCGCGCTGATACCGACCCGCTGTATGAGCAGGCGATCGAGGTCGTCATGGCCGAAGGCCGCGGGTCGACCGCGCTCCTGCAAAGGAAGCTCTCGGTCGGCTACGGGCGGGGTGCCAAGATTATCGACCGGATGGTCGAAGACGGCATCCTCAGTTCCGAGAGCGGCAGCAAGGGCAGGGAGCTCTTGATCCCGCGCGAGCAGTACGAACGCCTCAAGGCGCAGGGCGTCAGCGGCATGCCGATCCATCGGCGCGATGAGACCACCCCCCCAGCATCATATCTCGGCGACGAAGAGGAGGATGACAACGACGATGATTTGCCTGACGAAGACGGGGCGTCCGAAGAACCGGCCGATGAAGGCGGCGGGGAGGATATGGAGGAAGCGGACGGCGGCGGGGAAAGCGCAGAGCTGGAGGATCGCGAACCGCGCCAGTCCGACCTTGAAGAAGCGGAAAAGGAGCTCGAAGCCGCCGATGACGACGGTGAACCCTCTCCGGCACTGCCGACGCGCAAAAGCGTTGCCGTGAAGAAGCGCGAAAAGGAAGATCTTCTGCGCCAGATCGCCAAGCGGACGAACGCCAAAAAGAAGCCGGGCGTCGAAACAGCAGGTGAAATCGAGGACGGGGGTATTTTTTTCTCGCGCTGAACGGCCGTTGACACATGCCGTTCGGTTGCTATAATTTCCAAAAGGCCGGCTTTGATGCCGCCCTTCCATATTATCCGCTAAGTACAAGGATATGCATATAACATGGTGCGGACATTCCTGCTTCAAGATCCAGGACAAGACCGGCTCTGACGCGGTCACTATCGCGACCGACCCTTTCAGCCAGTCGGTCGGATTAAGGGTGCCCAGATTCGAGGCCGATATCCTGACGATCAGCCATCAGCACAAGGACCATAACAATACCGACGCCATCAAAGGCTCCCCGCATGTTATTTCCATGCCCGGGGAATACGACATCAAGGGCGTGTCGATCGTCGGCATCGAAACATTCCACGACGAAAAAGAGGGCGCGGAAAGGGGCAAGAATGTCGCCTACTGGATGGAGATCGACGGCGTTTCGATCGTCCATCTCGGCGACCTGGGGAGCGTGCTTAATGAAAAACAGCTCGAGAAGATCCCGAGCGCCGATATCCTGCTCATCCCCGTCGGAGGCAAATATACAATAGGTGCGCAGAAGGCGGTCGAAGTGATCAGCCAGATCGAACCGCGGATCGTGATCCCGATGCATTACCGCGTCGAGGGCGTAAAGATAGATATTGAGGGCGTCGAGAAGTTCGTGAAGGAGCTCGGGGTCAGCCCGAAGAAGGAAGAGAAGCTCAAAATCTCGAAGAAGGACCTGCCGCAGGAAGAAATGGAGCTCTACCTGCTTTCGTATTAGGGCGGCCCCTTTTTGGCTTAAAAAGCCGAGCGGGGATTGTTAAAATAAAATTGCTAAATTTAGATAATATTTTATAAAGCAGCAACAGCGCTTGTTTATAGAGCGGGGTTTACAATCCCGATTTTTTTTATTACAATAAGTATAGAATCACAGTCCTTCCAGGACTAATTATTTTGTTTATTCATACATGCTTGTGTCCGGTCATGGATCATGATTTTCAAAAAAAAGGTCCTCGAGTCATACGGTTAAGCAGTGAAAAAGGCCCTGCGGCTACGCCTTTCCGGTCCAAACTGCCGCTGTCCAAAGGCGATGTGAATTATATCCCGAAGCAGGAACGGGCTCGGATCCTGAGCGAGACGGAAAACTCGGAAGAACAGAAAAAGAAATATCTGCAATGGGGCGCGATCACGACCATCATGGCCCTCATCGTCCTGGCCTGGGCGTTTACCATAAAGGGAAACATCGAGAAAGTCATGGAAAAAAGCCCTCCGGACGGCAAAAACATCGACGAAGTAGCCGACGATTTCAAGCGAGGGATCGATTCGATCAGCGATGATGTTGTCAGGCTGAAGAATTTCACACAGGAGCTCAAGGCTCTCCAGGCGTCAACCAGCGTCCCGTCCGCCGCGACCAGTTCCGCGCAGGAAGCGGAAGCCTCCTCGACCGTCGATGAGATCGACTTCCGCGAATTAGAGCGCAGGCTCGACAGGATCGAGAAAGGTATCGCGTCGAGCTCCGGAGAGGGCGGAGAGCCAGTTCCGGGCAACTAAGGAATCACGGATAATTATGCCAAAAGCTAAGGAAAAAAAGGCGAAGAAACCAGGTTCGCCGGAAAAGGCCGCCGGCCAGCCGGGCGAGCAGAAGAAGGAGGCGGCGTCTCCGGAGGCTGGCGGAACACGGCAGCCAAGCCTGGCCAACGGCCTAACCAAGACCGAATACGGCTTGATCCATCCCCTGCCGATCGTGGACGAGATGAAGAAATCCTATCTCGACTACGCGATGAGCGTGATCGTGTCCCGCGCCCTGCCGGACGTCCGCGACGGGCTAAAGCCGGTGCACCGCCGCGTGCTTTATGCCATGTGGTCGATCGGACTGCGGGCGGGCGCGAAATTCAGGAAGTCGGCGACGGTCGTCGGCGAAGTCATCGGTAAATACCATCCGCACGGCGACTCCGCGATCTACGATTCGATGGTCCGGCTCGCGCAGGATTTTTCCATGCGCTATCCGCTGGTCAGGGGGCAGGGCAATTTCGGGTCGATGGACGGCGACGGCGCGGCTGCCATGCGCTATACTGAAGCAAAGCTCACGGCAGCCGCTGAAGAGATGCTCCTCGATATCGACAAGGATACGATCGATTTCATACCGAATTTCGACGGCTCGCATAAGGAGCCGCGCGTCCTGCCGACGAAACTGCCGAACCTCCTGATGAACGGGACGATGGGCATCGCGGTCGGCATGGCGACGAACATCCCGCCCCATAACCTGCGGGAGCTCGCCGATGCGACAGCGCACCTGATCGACAACCCCGAAGCCTCGATCGACGAGCTGATGCAGTTCGTCAAGGGTCCGGACTTCCCGACCGGCGGGGTGATCTATAACAAGGAGGATATCCGGCAGGCCTACGCGACCGGCAAGGGCGGCATCCTCCTGCGCGGCCTCGCCAATATCGAGGAGCGCAAGAGCGGAGCGTTCCATATCGTGATCACCGAGATACCATATCAGGTCAACAAAGCCGCGCTGGTCGAGAAGATCGCCGACCTGGTCAAGAACAAGAAGCTTGAAGGGATCCGTGACCTGCGCGACGAATCGGACAAGGAAGGCGTGCGCATAGTGATCGAGCTCAAGAAAGAGGCTTATCCGAAGAAAATCCTGAACAACCTCTATAAGATGACCCAGCTGCAAGAGACCTTCCATGTCAACATGCTCGCGCTGGTCGACGGCATCCAGCCGAAGGTGCTCAACCTTAAGATGATCCTCGAGGAATACGTCAAGCACCGCGAAGAGGTCGTCCGGCGGCGGACCGAATTCGAGCTCTCGCGCGCCCGCGAACGCGCGCATATCCTTGAAGGGCTCCTGATCGCGCTTGCCAGCATCAACGACGTTATCAATACGATAAGGAAATCCAAGGACCGCGACGATGCGCGCATAAACCTGATCAAGCGCTTCAAGCTGACCGAGCGGCAGGCCAACGCGATCCTCGACATGCGCCTCGCGACGCTCGCGAACCTGGAGCGCCTCAAGATCGAGACCGAATACAAGGAGAAGCAGAAGCTGATCAAAGAGCTCGAGTCGATCCTGAAATCGCGGACGAAGATGCTCGGCATCATCAAGGACGAGATCCGCGAGATCACCGAGAAATACGGCGACGAGCGCCGGACCAAGGTCGTGGCGCACGGCGTCAAGGACTTCAGCGTCGAGGATCTCGTGCCGAACGAGGATATGGTCGTCATGATGACCCGCGACGGCTATATCAAGCGCGTCGCTCCGGACACCTTCAAACAGCAGGCCCGCGGCGGCAAGGGCGTTCTCGGGTTGACGACCAAGGAGGAGGATATGGTCGAGTTCATGTTCAGCTCGAAAACGCACGACGACGTCCTGTTCTTCACGACCAAAGGCCGCGTATTCCAGCTCAAGGTCCATGAGATTCCGCAGGCCCAGAGGACAGCCAAGGGCCAGGCGATCGTCAATTTCCTCCAGCTGGGCCAAAGCGAGAAGATCACATCGACTTTGCCGCTCGACAAGATCAGCGCCTATCAATACCTGTTTTTCGCGACCGAGAAAGGCATCGTCAAGAAGGTCGAGCTGGGCGCGTTCGACAACGTGCGCCGCTCCGGCTTGATCGCGATCAAGATCAGGGAGGATGACCGCCTGATCTGGGCCAAGCCGACGACCGGCGCAGACGAGATCCAGCTGATCACGGCGGCCGGCCAGGCGATCCGCTTCAAAGAATCCGACGTCCGGGACATGGGGCGCGGCGCGTCCGGCGTCGCCGGCATGCGGATCAAATCCGGCGACCGCATCGTTGGAATGGGGATCATCAATACAGACAAGGAACGGATCAAGAAATACGAGATCCTGACCGTCATGGCGAACGGATTCGGCAAGCGCACCGGCCTCGACCAGTACAAGGTGCAGGGCCGCGGCGGCTCAGGCATCCGCACGGCCAAGGTGACGTCCAAGACCGGCGAGATCGTCAACGCTTTCGTGATCAACAGGGAGCGCATGATGGAAAAAGACCTGATCATCATCTCCGAGCAGGGCCAGGTCATCCGCCTGCCGTTCAAATCGGTTTCCGAGCTCGGCCGCGACACGCAGGGCGTGCGGCTGATGCGTTTCAAGGAGTCGGGCGACAAGGTCGCCTGCGTGACGTGGGTGTAGATAAAGTTGCTAGAATTTTTATTATCTAAGGCTTTATCTCAAATATGCGAATCATTACATCCAGGCCATTTCCTGTTAATACAGGAAATAATATTAGATTTTTTTATCATTTTAAAAAACCCGCAATCCTGTTGCTGGTTTTTTTGATTTTGGCAACTACTCCCGGACTGGCATTAGCGTCAGAAACAGTGGACGGCACGACAGATTCGTCCCAGGTGGCGCCCGCTCTAGAAAATGTCGCCCAGGAAACCGCCAGTATCGAAGAGTTATCCGGAACAGAAGACCCGGCCGCCGGACAAGACAGCGCGCCTGACAGCTCTATGCTCGATACCGAGGAAGGCAGTCCCTATTACGGCGACGAGCGTGCTCCGGTTAAGAACAGCCTCAAGGCAGAAACCGACCCAGTAACCGGCGCGCTCATCTATAGTTATCCCATTGAGGTCCCTCCAGGCCGCAACGGCATGCAGCCCGACCTCGAACTCACATATAACAGCCAAGATAATGAAAATTTTGGAATTTTCGGCCACGGCTGGTCGCTCAACATCCCCTACATCGAACGGATCAATAAAACAGGGGTCGAGAAGCTCTACAGCGAAAATTATTTCTATTCATCGCTTTCGGGCGAGCTGGTCAAAGGCGCATCCTCGTCCGAAGAAGGCGAAAGCATGGCCAGGGCATCTCTTCTGTCCGGGACGGCTGGAGAAGCGACCAGCTATGACGCTATAGCAGATGAATTACAGATCCCGCTACCCACCCCCCGCGAACTCCCCTCCCTGCGCACCCGCAACAGCAATACCTATCTGGCCGGATATGCCGCCGACGGCTCGGAGATCCGCCAGAGCCGTTTCTATTCCGGGGAAGTCAATTATTACGACGGCGCCGCGGACAGCTACCGGCCGATCGACACCGCCCTGAAAGACGCCCTCGATTACTGGTACATGGACGAAGCGTCCTACCAGGCGCGCATCTCCCGCACGCTCGGGGACGATTTCACTACGTTCATCAACCAGGGCCAGGAGCTCGCCTTCTCGCTCGCAGATAAAGAGCATTATGGCATCATCGCCCAGGAAGCCGTCCTCGATCCCGTCTGGGACGGGAAAAAAGCGGTCTACAAGGGGGCGCTGGGCGAAGCGATCGACCTCTCGGTCGCGCTCGACAACGAAGCCCTGGTCAAGGAAGCCGTAATCGGCACCCGTTCCTCCCTGGGAAGCATCGAAGGCCGGGAATATTACGAGTTTGCATTCAAGCTCTCGTCCAACCGCAAGCTCGACCTCAAAGCCGGAGGCAAACTGCTTTCCGAAGAGCAGGTTATCACTACTGACGAGTCAGCCGAAATCATCGACGACCAGGGCATAAAGAGCTATATCCGTCCGCCCTACGCCCGGGACAATTCCCGCCCCTCGAAGATGATTCCCATCAAGATCAGGTATGAGCTCGCAGAAGACGGCATCCTCCTGACTAAGCTGATTCCGACCGGCTGGCTCGCGGACGCGAGCTATCCGGTCATAACTGACGCCACCGTGAGCTATTTCCCCGGCACCGGCGACGGGGAAGTCTGGAAGGAGAATAGCACGGATTGGGATACCACCCATGACGCCGGATCCGGACAAGGCACTAACGGCTGGAGCAGCCTTTCTGCCATGGCGCTGTCCGGCAAGGATTCCAGTGGTTATATGACGATCGGGCGGTCGTTCTTCCCCCTCGACACCTCCGGCCTGCCTGACGACGTTACCGTGGCCTCCGCCACCTTCTACGGCTATGTCTACGCCAAGGACGACGATGACAACGACGGCTCTGACTGGGTTAATCTCGTCCAGACCACCCAAGCCAGTGTTTCCTCTCTGTCTACTGATGACTACGACCAATGCGGCGCGGTCCATAGCCCGGCCGAAGGATCGGCGGACCGCAAGGATATCACCAATCTTTCGACCGGCGCTTATGCGAGCTGGGCGCTTAACGCGACCGGCCTCTCCTGGATATCCAAGACCGGCTGGACCAAGCTGGGATTGCGGGAAGGCCACGACCTGACCGACAGCGCCTTCTCAGGCAGCAACGGATCAAACAACTATTTACAGATCAACACCTCGGAAGCAGGCGGAACAACGACCGATTCATACCTGGCGATCGATTATTATCAGGAAACCGCGCCGACCGCTCCTGGCGACCTGAAGGCTGAAGGTCAGATCCGCCCTCTGAATGTTAGCGACGAGAGTCCGGAATTTTCAGCTGTTTATAATGACCCGCAGGCAGACGATATTGCCAGCTACTTCCGCTTGCAGGTTGCGACATCTTCCTCGGATTGGAATATGCCTATCTGGGATAGCGGAAAAACCTCGCTCGGCTACCAGCTTCACCAGGGAAGCACCAGCCAGGAGATTTCCTATGCTGGCACTACTACCCTGCAGTCCGTCATCAATTATTATTGGCGCATCAAATTCTGGGATGACGAGAATAACGAAGGCGCATGGAGTAGCGGGGAAGATTTTTTTCAATATGGCAATATATATTACTCGAAAAACGACGATGGATCATACTTGAAGTATAGTATAGCTGATGACGGCAGCTGGTATGTGCGCGATAAGCAAGGCAACCTATATACTTTCGGCGCAACTTCGACCACGCGCCAGTGTGATCCGGCCGATGAAGGCCGTTTAAATAAATGGATGCTGCAGGAATACAGGGATGCAAACGGAAATTATATTACTTATGAATACGACGTCGACGGAAACCAGCTTTACCCCGCCCGCATAAAATATACGGGTTTTGGCGCAAACGCGGGGATATTCGAAACCGAATTTGTTAAAACCGACAGAAACGATACCTCGACCTCGACTCAAGCCGGCTTCGCCATTACTACAAGATATATTATCAACGAAATCAGGTCCGAGATTAATAATGCATGGGCGATAAAATACCAGCTTACTCATACACAAGGCGATAATGGCAGGCGGTCAGTATTGTCTGAAATCGTAAGGTCAGGCCGAGATGAGCTTGGCAATTCATCCGCTTTACCGGAAAATCTCTTTTCATATCAGGAAGCGAATATCCTGTTTGACAGAGATTATAATTATTCTATACCTAAAAGCTTTATCAGTAATGTTAATAAGGACGAAGGAACCCGTCTGGCCGATGCGAACGGCGACGGGTTACCCGACATTCTTTATGCCAGAGGGGGTTATACGAGTGAAATTTATCTTAACCAGGGAAACGGGCAGGGCTGGGCGCTGACCGCCACTAATACGATACCCAAGTTTTTTGCCTCATCTGACGGCTATGACGGAGGCGTGCGCTTGGCCGATGTGAACGGCGACGGACTGGCCGACCTGTTATACGGGATGCAAGGGGAGGCAAAAGAAGTGTATATCAATGACGGTAGCGGGATCAATTGGACGAAAGACTCTAATTATTCAATTCCCTTAGCATTTGTTAATACCTCGTACAAGGATGAAGGCGTGCGCTTGGCCGATGTGAACGGCGACGGACTGGCCGATATATTGTACGCCCATCCTGCATATAATACGGCGGTCTATCTTAACAAAGGAGACGGCACCGGCTGGCAGCTATCATCCACAACCTTGCCGCTCGCTTTCGTTACTAGCGACAATAAGGACGCTGGAGTTAGGCTGGCGGACATCAATGGAGACGGCTTGGTCGATATCCTCTACGGCCGTGAATGGAGCGGTACAGCGGTCTATCTCAACAAGGGTGACGGCACTGGCTGGCAAACGACCGGCATGTCCCTGCCGAACGTATTCGTGACAGCCGACTATAAAACATACGGAACAGAACTTGCAGACATCAATGGAGACGGCTTGGTCGATATCCTCTACGGCCGTGAATGGAGCGGTA
>CAYTAV010000009.1:0-6692 GCA_964435875.1 uncultured Gammaproteobacteria bacterium | reverse complement strand
CAGCGGTCTATCTCAACAAGGGTGACGGCACTGGCTGGCAGCTATCATCCACGACTCTTCCGCTCGCTTTCGCAACTAACGATTACAAGGATGCCGGTACGCGGCTGGACGATATTAACGGCGACGGCCTGATAGATTTTCTTTATGCCAAAGAGTGGCAGGGGACCGAAGTCTATCTGAATGGCGGTAAAATAGCCGATAGCCTGATCCGGATTATCACAGAAAAAGGCGCAGAAGAAATCGTCGCATACAAGGGAACGCCGCAGTACTATAACAGCGCGTCTAGTTCGCTATACAACCCCGATCTTCCCTTTCGGCTCGAGACCGTCTCCTCGATTGCGGAAAGCGACGGGCTGGGCAACTGGGCGACCACTACCTACGAGTACGCCGGGGGCGAATATTATTTTAACGGATATCTCGACCGCAAGTTCGCGGGCTTCAATCGCATCTCGCATTACGACCCGTACGGCCACGAGTCCCGAACCTATTACCATCAGGGCAACGCGACAGCCACCTCGACCGGCGAATATCTCGACCATGCCTCTAAGATCGGCCGCGCCTACCGCGTAGAGCAATACGGCGGCACGACTACGCTTTTCGCCAAGACCATAAATCGCTGGGAAAACGCCGATCTGGGCAACGGCCGCAATTTCGTCAAGCTCACGCAAACGCTTGACCAGGCTTATGACGGCAACGCCTCGCACCGGGACAAGGCCGAAAGCATGAGCTATGACGACACGAGCGGCAACCTTGCCGAGAAGATCAGCTGGGGCGAGGTCATAGGCTCGGACGACGGCAGTTTTACGGATACTGGAACGGATAAGCAAATTTCCGCAATCAGCTACGCCGCCAGCTCTACGCTCTATCTTCTGGGCCTACCTTCGCAGGAAACCGTAACCGACCAGAGCGCGAACAAGACCAGGGAAACCAGGTATTACTACGACAATCTCGCCCAGGGCGAAGCGAGCAAGGGCAATCTCACGAAAGAGGAGCGCTGGAAATCCGGTGCTAACTATATCGATTTTGAAAAGACCTACGACGGCTACGGATTGGTAACGCAGGAAAAAGACCCCCGTGACAAGCAGACGAGCTATTCCTATGATGCCTATAATCTCTATCCGGCGACAACTACGGATCCGCTCGGCCGCACGACCTGCCGCGAGTACGACTATTCCTCGGGCAAGCCGAAAAAAACGATCGACCAGAACGGCCTGGTATTCACTACCTCCTTTGACGGGCTGGACCGTCCGCTGGAATTGAGTCAGCCCGACCTGGCAAGCCCTTCCGCGCTCGTTGCCAAAACCACCTTCAGTTATTACGACCAGAAATTTCCGACCTCGGTAAAAACCGTTAATTACCTCGATTCCTCGCTCAGCGCTGAGGGTTATGCTTACTTCGACGGCATCGGGCGCCTGATCCAGGAACGCACTGAAGCGGAAGACGCGAATTATTTTTCCGTCAGGGACATTATCTACGACAAGCAGGGCCGGGTTCTCCAGGAGTCGCTCCCTTATTTCTCAACCGGCACGACTACTACCCAGAAAACGGCTAATCAGAAGCTTTATAGCGTAATCACCTACGACGCGCTCGGCCGTCCCCTGGCAATCGCCAATGCGGTCGGCACGACGACTATCGTATACGACGATTGGACCGCCACCACCACCGACCCCAACGGCCATCCGAAGGCGCTGGCCAAGGACGCTTACGACCGCCTGGTCGGTGTGAACGAATTAAACGGCGCGAGCATCTATTCCACTTCTTACCAATACGACCTGAATAATAATTTAACCAGGATCACGGACTCGCTCGGCAATCTGCGCAATTTCACCTATGACGGCTTGAGCAGGAAGACATTCGCCGAAGACCTGCATGCCAGCGGCGATACCAGTTTCGGCACGTCTACCTATGCATATGACGATGCCGGCAATCTGACCGTCTACCGCGACGCCAATTACCAGGAAATCAACTATGCTTATGACGATCTAAGCCGCGTTCTGACCGAAGACTATGCAGGAGCGGGCGGCACAGAAAAAGCCTACGCTTATGACAATTGCACATACGGATTAGGCAGGCTCTGCTCGGCCACCTCGAGCGACGCCGTAATTGCTTATGCATATAACGCGCTGGGTCTGGTTGCGAACGAGACCAAGACAGCAGGCGGCGCGTCATATGCGACCGCGTTTGCCTACGACCGCCAGGGCAACCGGACATCAATCATCCACCCGGATAATTATGAGATCCTCTACGCCTATAACTCGTCCGGCCTGCTCGAAACGGTATCGAAAAAAGCGGACGGGGAGGAAGACTATGCTTACCTGATTACTGACATAGATTATGCCCCGACCGCTCAAGCTAGCTATATAGCATTTGCCAATGGGCACGAAACCACGAACAGCTTCGATGCCAACGCGCTGTACCGCCTGAAAAACAAGACAACTACCAAAGGCGGGTCATCGAATACGAGCGCAACATTCTATCCATCCGCCGGCGACGGTTACGTACGCAAATACACGACTACCTGGAGCGGAGCGCATGACGCCTCGTCCGGCAGCTCGGCGGCGTATACTAGTTCCGGCAGTTATGCGGCCATGACTTTTTATTCCGGCGGAGCCTTTTATATTTACCGCGTTTTCTTCCCTTTCAACACCTCCGCCCTCCCCGACAACGCCCAGATCGCCAGCGCTACGCTCTCGGTCTATCCTACTGCGGTATCTGACAACGACAACGACGGGGACGACTTCATCTCGGCCGTCAAGGGCTATGAAGCTACGTCCAGCTCGCTCGCGACGGCCGACTACGAAGACTGCGGCTCGGACAACGGCCAGCCGGCGCGCGCCAAATACACGCCGATCCAGGAAGGCGTCGATCCGGCCGGCAGGAAGGACCTCACGTCCGTTCCCACGCTCCAATACCTGAATTTCAGCCTGAACGCCACCGGCACCTCGTGGATCAATAAGCAGGGATTCTCGTTTTTCGGCTTGCGGGAAGGGCATGACATTCTGAACAGCGCGATCCAGTCAACTACCTCGAATATCTATTCGGGAATGATGGTGAATTATTCCGAATACTCCGGCACGACCACCGATCCGAAGCTTACCGTGGTTTATAACGTAAACAACGCCGTCCAGAACATCGCCTACACCTACGATCCCGCAGGCAATATCACGAAAATAACCGATAGCGCAAGCACCAGCGCGGCGAAGATCACGGACTACCAGTACGACGATCTTAATCGGCTCTTACGGGCATCGACGACCGGTGCCGTTTCCGGCGGCAATTATCTTCAGACCTATTCCTACAATGCCATCGGCAATATCACGAACAAGTCGGATATAGGCAACTACACCTATTCGGGCGCCAACTTCGCCAATCCCCATGCGGCGACTGCGATTAACGGCACGAACCAGACCTACGATAACAACGGCAATCTGACGAACGACGGCACCTGGACGCATAGCTGGAGCTATGATAATCGACTGATCCAGTCGACCAGAGGCACAACCACAGTCAGATACGGTTATGATACGGACGGGAACAGAGTGTTCATATCCATGAACGGTCTGGCGACAACAACGACTGTAAACAAATACTATGAAGTGAACGGTGCGACGAGCACAAAATACGTCTATCTAAACGACCAGCTTGTCGCAACTGTTGAGGGCAGTACACTATATTACAACCATCAGGATCATTTGACAGGGTCGAACGTCATAACCGATGAGTCGGGAGCGCTGGTCGAAACCATCGATTACTATCCGTTCGGATTAATCAGGCTGGATGAAAAAACATCGTCTTTTACGGAGAAGAAAAAATTCACTTCTCATTACTTCGATACCGACACCTCGCTCAACTACATGAACTCCCGCTACCAGTCGGGCGCGCAGGGGAGGTTTTTGTCGCAGGATAGCGCGTTTATTGCTGTTGGTGATAGTGCGAGATTGAAGGAGATAACGAAGCTTGATCTGCCATCCTATCTGGCAAATCCGCAGGCATTGAACAGTTACTCGTACTCTTATAATAATCCGCTAATATATAGGGATTCAGATGGAAATTTCGCGTTTCTATTGCCTTTATACTGTTATGCGCAAGCAACCGCTCCTATCTGGGCTCCTGCTCTGGTAACAGGTATATCTTCGGTAGGCGCAATGATAACTGCGTCCAATCTTGGCGCTTCAGTTGGGCACTTAATCGAAGGGGATGCCAGAAGCGCACAGAACAGCCTGAATAAGGTCAACGACTCATTAACATTGACGGCCGCAGGGGTAGAGGGTATTATTGTAGCAAGTGAAATGATGGGGGCGGGCAGTCAGGCAAAAATTCAAATTGACGCGAAACAAGGTGGCGAAAAGCATAATGTTCACGGGAACAGTTTGGATTATAAGGGGAAAGTTACGGGGTATACATTAAGAGATCGAGATTCTGGACAGATTTTGAAATTTGGAGAAACAAACAACCCGGGAAAAAGGTATAATCCAAAATATTTGAATCAAAATAAAGCTGATTTGTTAAAAGAAATTGAAGGAGCAAAACGCGAAATCCATCAGTGGCAGCATGACAAGATTATTGAGTATAAGGCGAATAATAACGGCCAGCGTCCTAAATTGAATAAGAGTGATTATTAATTTTATATAGACCAAAATTATCCAATTTTGGGTTTTTTGGTTTTGGAAATGTATGAAAATATTTATCTCGGGAGAATTAGACTTTAGTGATGAGGTTTATGATAGTTATAGACAAATCAGAAGTAATGTCGAAAAAAAAATCCAAGCCCTAATGGATAAAAATAATTATGGAGATGCTATAAATTTAATATCAATAATTCCAACGATTTTTTCACCAAAAACATTCGAAGCTTTGCCCTACAAGGAGAGGAAATATTTTTCCTGGAAAAATAAAGAAGCTGATTATCGTTTAAGAATTGATTATGACAAATTTATTAAAGGAGATGATTTGACAAAGAGGAATTTAATTTTGGATAATATCATCCAGTCAATTCGTTTGTTGAACAAAAAAGTAAAAAAGGGATTTGAAGGTAAAAAGTTAGAAAATGATATTAGGAATGAATTTTCGTATCATGAAAACATTAGCCAATAATATCTTCAGAAACAAGCCGATCATATTCTCGGCCTTGTTTTTATTACTTTTCCCGCACCTCGGCGTTTTTGCCGAAATCATTCCGAAAATCGCAAACACCTCCGCCCTCCCCGACAACGCCCAGATCGCCAGCGCTACGCTCTCGGTCTATCCTACTGCGGTATCTGACAACGACAACGACGGGGACGACTTCATCTCGGCCGTCAAGGGCTATGAAGCTACGTCCAGCTCGCTCGCGACGGCCGACTACGAAGACTGCGGCTCGGACAACGGCCAGCCGGCGCGCGCCAAATACACGCCGATCCAGGAAGGCGTCGATCCGGCCGGCAGGAAGGACCTCACGTCCGTTCCCACGCTCCAATACCTGAATTTCAGCCTGAACGCCACCGGCACCTCGTGGATCAATAAGCAGGGATTCTCGTTTTTCGGCTTGCGGGAAGGGCATGACATTCTGAACAGCGCGATCCAGTCAACTACCTCGAATATCTATTCGGGAATGATGGTGAATTATTCCGAATACTCCGGCACGACCACCGATCCGAAGCTTACCGTGGTTTATAACGTAAACAACGCCGTCCAGAACATCGCCTACACCTACGATCCCGCAGGCAATATCACGAAAATAACCGATAGCGCAAGCACCAGCGCGGCGAAGATCACGGACTACCAGTACGATGATCTAAATAGGCTGACGCGAGCCAGCACCTCGAACGCGGTCAGCGGCCAGGATTATCTCCAGACCTATGCGTATAACGCTATCGGCAATATCACGAACAAGTCGGATGTAGGGAACTATGCCTATGGCGGAACCAACTTCGCCAATCCTCATGCGGCAACCCAGATTAACGGGGTCGCTAACACTTATGACAACAACGGCAACCTGACATCAGACGGGACTTGGACGCATAGCTGGAGCTATGATAACCGACTGATCCAATCGAGCAAAGGAACAACGACGGTTAGGTACGGATATGACCACGAGGGGAATAGGGTATTTACATCGACGAACGGGTTTGCGACGACTACGACTATAAGCAAGTATTACGAAAAGACAGGCGCGACTTCGACGAAATATATCTATGCCGGGGATGTTCTGATAGCGACCATCGAAGGCAATACGACTTATTACAACCATCAGGATCACCTGACGGGGTCGAATGTGATTACCGATGAGTCGGGGACCGTTAGCCAGCTGCTGGATTACTATCCGTATGGGGAAATAAGGCTCAATGAAATGTCTGGTAACATTGATGAAAAACACAAGTTCACGGGGCAACCATATGACACTGAGACAGGTTTGAATTATTTTGGAGCGAGGTATCAGAATGGAAGCATAGGGAAGTTTTTAAGCCAAGACCCATTATTAAATGATATAGGCATTGACGCAAAATTGTTTAGGCAAAAATACAATAATGATCTTTCGGAAATATTGCTTGATCCACAAAAACTAAATTCATATACATATGTATTTAATAATCCATTAAGATATAATGATCCATCCGGTGAATTTCCGTCACCTGCTACTATATGGAATTTTGTAAAAATAGGTGCGAATATAGGATGGCAACATTCACAATATAGTATAAGACAGGAGTGGC
>CAYTAV010000008.1:2424-31974 GCA_964435875.1 uncultured Gammaproteobacteria bacterium | reverse complement strand
GGATTCGTTCCCTCCGGGCCGTTGGCCCGACGGGCCAGAGGCCACCAGGAGGCGATGGCGGAGTCAGGGCGGTATAAAATAAGAAAGAGTCCGACAGAAGACAATAATACCGCTACGGTTAACACTAAAATCTTTTTGTTTTTTTCTAATATTCTTTTCATGATTGCTTATCCACGGATAAAACTTACGGCAACAATTCTTAAAAAACAAAACATTACACAATGATCTTGTTGCTTAATGCAAGTATACCAAAAAAACCGTTGCCTTCCAACGATTTTCATTGATAATACAAACCTGTATAATTGACTAAATTTGAATAATATCTTGGAAACACAACGCCGCCCCTTAGAGTCCGGGGCGGCGTGTTTTGCTATATCCCCATGCCCGGTACGCCAATAGCATAGACGTACCGAGAAGGAGAGCTTATGTTCATGCGTAGTAACACAGGAACATAAGCCAATTTTTTTAAAAAGAGCGAAAGAACGAATATTTGAATCCCTATTCAGTTGATTTAATTATATATCTTCTGCAATTCAGTGCCCTTATAGAAATATCCTACTATTTCCTGCCATTTCTTGCCTTCGTCGCGCGCCATGATTAGGGCTCCGCGCGCGCTCATGCCGACGCCGTGTCCCCAAAGCGTCTGTCCTTTATCCTGGGGAACCGGGACGCTGACAAGCCAAGGTTTATCCGAACCGTACCAGACCTCGCTCCAGCTTCTAGTCCGGCCGTCGCTCCGGGAAAAATATGGCGTAACGACCACGTTATCATCATACGTAATTACCACCCCCCTTATTGCATCGACTGATTTAACCAATATCGGGTTTCTCGCTTCCGACCCGTATCCGCGGTAAACCTGGTCATTAGTCGCATCGACATGGTAATTCTCTTCGGCATGCTTCGTGGACCCCAGCGCAATCCCGTTTTCTTTGCCTCGGTTATAATGATACATGGCATAAGTATGCGCGGCTGCTAGCAGCGCTTTTTGGAATTCTTGCGGAGCATTATCTGTAGTTTCAGCAATACCCTTTAAATAGTACGAAACCGGCAATTCGTTTATTACCCAGAGCTTTCCTGTCTTTGCTGAATAGTTGAATTCGATAATATTCCTGAAGCGATTATCGATCTGGTCTGAATTTTTACCCGCTGTTACGCGATAATCCTTGAGCGTCATGACCGCATTAGCCGTCCGGGGAACGAGCCTGACCGGATTTGAAACGTACCTTGTAATATTTCCGATCGTTATCCCGTACTTCTTTGATTTACTATCAAAACCCACAATCGCGTAGTTGGAAGGAGCTACGCCTGAAAAAGCAGTTTCACTGCCCGATATGACGTCATAATAGGTCGCCGATATGATCCTCTGCGCCGCGATAGCATCAAACAAACCGACCCTGATTATCGGTTCCTTATCATGCACGATCTTTTTATGGATTATTCCATCGCTCGTATCAGCTTCTTTTGAATCGGTATTGCATTCGGAATACTGCCTTTTCTCATCCTGCGTAAGCGCGATGCAGAAATCTGGACTTTGCTTGCTTATGGACGCGCTACTAATAGGCTGAGGGGTGCTGGCCGTATCTCCGCTAGCTACTGTTGAACCATTACTGTTTTCTTGGACTGTCTTATTGGCTGTCTGTGCGTTGGGATTTCCGACTACGTCGATAAAAATCCGGGTAAGCGATCCAGCTACCGGGTATCCGCCGCGCACTAACTGAAAATTTTCTTGGATAGTCCCGTTGACATCCGTCGGGGCCTGAACTTTGAAACTGAACTCAGCGTATTTTCCAGTAGAAATATCACTTTTTAATGCTCCTGGCTTATAATATGCTTGCCAGGTATCATGTTTGACCCTGGAAAAAGCCCTGATAGATGGCCCGGTTTCAAGCGCAACTTCGCCTTTTTTCCAAATTGTCGGGCCGATGTTCTTGATTTTTATCTTTATTTCCTGCTGTTCGCCTTGCTTCAGGGTCAAAAACTGGGTATATTGGCTTACTTCAGCTTCCGGCTTTAGTTCGGCGGCGCTAGCCTCCAAAACAGCTATTGACCGCAGTCCAGCAGCCAAACTGCTTTGCGCTCCATCCAACCTGATCCTGAAGGTTTTTGTTTTAATACTTGGTAACTTATATCTGCTAGCCGGATAGCTATTGAACAAATACTGGTGCTTTTCCATGTTCTCATAAGCGAAATGCAGCATCAACGCGCTTAATATTACGATAAAAAAAGCAATGGACATGCTAATTAAGAGTCCAGACCAGCTGAACTCCTGCTCCATTGCTTTTTTCCTTATTATGTTATAATATTTCCATCCGTATAGAAAATCATACGGATAAAAATATTCCCTTTTTTCTCTTATCATTTTTGTTTTTGTTTTTGATGGGGATGGATGGGGATTTTTTTGTATCCTAATTTTATTTTAGCAAATAACAAGAGAATTGTCAATAAATAAATTGACTATTCCTAGAATTTAACGTAAAATAACGAACATTAAACTTGAAGCAAGCTGCAAGGATCAGTTAGGTCGAAATATTTGACAATAACCGAGGCGTGCGAGAGGTTTTCTTTTGACTGAAAGCTAATATTTAATAAAAATTTTCGATTAACAATAAATACATGAACGTTTCTGAACTGGCAAGAAGACTAAAAAAGACCCCTAATGAACTTTTTGAAATACTTCCAGAAATCGGTTTCGATATTGGAAAACGGGCAATCAAGATCGATGATTCGATCGCTTATCGGATCATAGACAATTGGAGCCAGCTTTACGATAAATTTCTTAAGCAAAGGGATTTAAGGGGCCGGGAAGCAGATACGAAGCAAATTTCCAGTGCTGAAAAAAGGCGGATCGAAGTGCCCAGCTACATAACGGTGCGGGATTTTGCGGCCAAGGCAGGCCTTCCTGTCAATAAGGTCATCGCAGAACTGATGAAAAACGGCATTTTCGCTTCGCTAAACGAGGAAATCGACTATGATACTGCTGTGATCGTTGGAACTGACTTGCAGCTTGACATCCAGCCGGACGCCTCCGAAATCACCGAAGAAGATCATGCGCAAGATAAGCTGGCAAGCGTAATGGAAAAGCAGGCGGTTGAGGATCTTGTTTCGCGCCCGCCCATCATCGTCGTCATGGGTCACGTTGACCATGGAAAGACCAAGCTGTTAGACGCGATCCGCCGGACGAATGTTGTAGCGGGCGAGGCCGGGGGCATTACACAGCATATCGGCGCATACCAGGTTATTAGGAAACAGAGAAAAATCACATTCATTGATACGCCTGGTCACGAGGCCTTTACGGCCATGCGCTCGCGCGGCGCGAAGGTTGCAGATATCGCGATCTTGGTCGTTGCCGCTGACGACGGCGTAATGCCGCAGACAATCGAAGCCTACCGGATAATACAGGCTTCTGGGGTGCCTTTCCTGGTCGCGATCAACAAGATCGACAAGCCTGAAGCGAACATTACCAAGGTCAAACAAGAGCTTGCTAACCAGCTCGGGATCACCCCCGAAGACTGGGGCGGCAAGACAATCTGCGTTCCTGTTTCGGCTCTGGCGGGACAAGGCATCGACGATCTCCTCGATATGATACTCCTGACCGCCGATATGGACGCCGGCCTGATCAAGGCCAATCCTGCCTCCCCTGCGATCGGTACGATCATAGAGTCGAGGATCGACAAGGGCGAAGGTCCGGTCGCTACGATCCTGGTACAGAACGGCACTCTTAAGATCGGTGATAATTTATCTTTCAACGGCGTCCTTTACGGCAAGGTCCGCGCCTTAAAGAATTATCTCGGTGAAAGGGTCGACTCGGCCGGACCGTCAACTCCGGTAAAGATCATCGGCTTAAAAGTTTCGCCTTCGGTCGGCGACATCCTTGAAGTGGGGCATGGCATCAAGGCCGATGCCAGGAAGCTTCAGCGAGCCCGGACCAGGCGTAAGCCTCAAGAAGGCGGTGAGACTGCAGTTTCAGCCGCAAAAACCGTACCGATCGTTCTAAAGGCTGATTTTCTCGGCTCATTAGAGGCGATTGAGGAATCGCTCGAGAAAATTAACACCGACGAAGTCAAAGTCAATATCATCTATAAAGGCCTTGGCAACATATCAGACGGTGATATCAAGCGCGCGGAAGCCGGCAAAGCGCTGATCATCGGCTTTCACGTCAAGGTTCCGCCCCAGATTTCCGAAGCGGCTCGCTCAAAAAATATCGACATACGCCTTTTCGATATTATCTATCATCTGATCGATTCCGTCCGAGCCGATATGCAGTCGTTGATCGGTCCCGAATTTAAAAGAACCGTGATTGGCAAGGCGCAAGTGCTCGCGATATTCAAAACCGATAAAGGCCGGCAGGTAATCGGAGCAAAAATAACCGATGGACTGATCGAATCCGGTGCGAAAGCATCGGTTAGCCGCAAAGGCGAAGCGATCGCTTCAGGTGCGATCACCGGGCTGAAATCGGGCAGAGAAGATGTCAGCGTCTGTGACGCCGGGTCCGAATGCGGGATCCAGTTCGACGGTGAACCAGTGATCGAAAAAGGCGATGTCCTCGAAATATTCAAAGAAGAGGAAATTAAGAAACTGCTCTGATATGCCTAAGGATCAAAAGGCCGTCAACGATGCGCTGCTGCAGAGCATCGCAAGCGCTGTCGAACGGATCATCTCGATTGAATACGGGCTAATAACGATTCATTATGTCGATTGTTCTCCTGACCTGGCTGTAGCGAATATCGGCATCTCCGTGCTTCCTGATACGAGGGGAAAAAACGCCCTCAGGGAGCTTTCAAGGCATTCAAGAGAGATAATAGAGCGGGCTGCTTCATCGATCAGGATCAGGAAGATGCCGCGCCTTTTCTGGGAAATCGACCGCGGAGAAAAACGCTCCCGGGAAATCGATGAGGTGCTGGAACAAATAAGGGCCATGGAGTAATAAGCGCACTTGCTGCCAAAGGCGACATCTACGCCTTTTTTTGTTGCCTTGCCAGTTCTTGCGCGCAAGTGTATGATCAAATGTTATGCTAAAGGACTTGATGAAAAAAGCTCATTCCAGGATTATGGCCTCTTCGAATATCCTGGTTGTTACGCACAACTCGCCAGACGGAGATGCGCTCTCCTGCCTTTCTGCTTTTGGGGAATATCTCGCGCTTTCAGGCAAGGACTACGCTCTTTATTGCCATGACCGTCCTCCTCAAATTTTTAGTTATCTGCCTCGCTTTAATGAAATCATCAATCCTGCTGACCATGAATTACAGAACTTCGCGGATTACGATACTGTAGTAGTCTGTGATTGCGGCTCCTTGTCCAGGACTATGCTGGCGGATGAAATAAGCGGCCGCTCTCCCGGCCAGCTAGTGATCGAGCTGGATCACCATTTAAAAGTGGAAGATTACGCGGATATTGAGATTCGTGATGATCGTGCGGCAGCTACGGCAGAATTGGTCTACGAGTTTCTGAAAATCACGGGCATGCGTTTCAATAAGGCGCTGTCGACGGCGATTCTGACTGGAATCGTTACGGATACCGGCAGTTTTCTTTATCCTTCAACCTCCGACAGGACGATCAGAATCGCTTCGGAAATGCTGGTTTACGGGGCTAATCTGCCAAAAATCGTCAGCCAGACGATGAAAAACAAAAGCCTGGGAGCGATGAAGGCCTGGGGGCAGGTCCTGTCCGGCCTAAGAATCAATGAGGACTATGGCGTTGCCGTCTCTTTGATGACAAAAGAGGATATCCGCAAGGCTGGCGTCAGCGACGATGAGCTGGAGGGGATCTCAGGCTTTCTTAGCAACTTAAAAGGAGCACGCGCCATCCTGTTCTTGCGCGAGAAGGAGGACGGCCTGATCCGAGGAAGTCTGCGCACCTCCGATTCATGCCTCGATATATCGAAGCTGGCCCGGATGCTAGGGGGAGGGGGGCATGCGAAAGCTTCAGGATTCTCGATCGAGGGCTCGCTTAAAACAGATGATTCATCCTGGTCAATAACCTGATGCTCCAGGCGCCCATCATCCATCGGTGCCGCGCTTTACGGATTGCTTCTGGTATCAAGCAAAATCAAGCAGAAAAGATATTACCGAAAACAGCCCTTGATTTTTTTATGCAAGCATGTTACGATAAAATAAACTATTTCCATAAATACATGGAAATTTTTAATGTTAAATGGCATCTAGCAACAATATACGCGCCCATAGCTCAGCTGGTAGAGCAGTTGCCTCTTAAGCAAATGGTCGCAGGTTCGAATCCTGCTGGGCGTACATCCGATGTTCTGTTTTAAGTGCCCGCCGCCTTGGCTGGCACATATCACGCAGAACTGTTCAAATAAAAAATATCCGTCGATACTACTACAAGCACACTCGCCACAAGAAGAGCACTTTGGCTAGCAAAGCGGCTCTGGTGGCGATTTATTTTATCCTTGCCCTGTTCCGCTTGTTCCAATTGGCAAGCCTGGCTATCAAGACCTCTTTCCCCTTGATAGCCAGGCCGATAAGGTCGATTCTCAGGCTGATATTCTATAAAATTATCGTCAAGGCCTATAAAGCTTATTATTATATCGCGAAAAAGACCGGCTTGCGGGAAAAGAAAATAACGCTTCTATCGCTTATCAACCAGAAGTTAGTCCATGCGACGATCATCTGTTTGACGCTCCTGATAACCTATGCAAACGTAACCTATGATACGAAGGCGGAATCGATTGCAAAATCATCGGAAAAGACCATCCTCGAGACCCTGATCGACAGCGAATTTGGCGACGAAGAGGAGCAGGAGCTGGTTGAAGAATTCTTCGACCAGGAATCTCTCATCTCTCCAACCCAGCAGTCTTATCTCGAGAACCTGTCGCTGAAGAGCCAGCCGTCCGCTTCAACCGACCCGGATAAAGAAGCCACCGAAGAAGGCGAAACAGCTATCAACCCGGAAGGAGAAGCTTTAGTGAAACAGGATGTGATCGAAACCCGTAAGACCGAAGTGCCGCGCACAGAAATCGTCTATCATGAAGTCGCCCAAGGCGAAACGATCAGCACGATCGCCCGCTCATACGGTGTAAGCGTGAATACGTTATTATGGGAAAACGAATTAAGTCCCTACAGCATAATTCGGCCGGGCGACAAGCTTGCGATACTGCCTTCGAGCGGCGTAAGCTGCAAAGTCGGAAAGAACGAGACGCTTGGATCGATTGCGAACCGCTATGGAGTCGACACGCAAACTATCGCCAATGCTAATAAAATAGCGTTGAATTCACCCTTGCAGATCGGCCAGAAACTTATCATTCCCGGAGGCAGAAGGATCGAATATGCGCGGACCCAATCACGCAGCTATTCCGGCCTTTCAGTCCTTGAAAATCTTGTAACGAGACGATCGGCTAACAAGCCGAAGAGTTCTCCGCTGATCGCGGGCAATAAGATGGCTTGGCCGACCTCCGGTTATCGCATCACGCAGTATTATTCCTGGCGCCATAACGCGATAGATGTTGCGAACAAGGTCGGTACGCCGATCTATGCTGCTGACGCAGGAACAGTCGAATACATCGGCTGGGGCACGGGCTATGGCAACCAGATCGTTGTCAACCACGGCGGCGGCAAAAAGACCCGCTATGCCCATCTTTCAAAATTTTACTGCCAGAAAGGGCAAGAAATCGGCAAAGGTGAAGCGATCGGAGCCATGGGCTCGACCGGCTGGTCGACCGGTTCGCATCTGCATTTCGAAGTGATCATAGGCGGCGCGAAGTACAACCCGCTTAATTACGTGAAATAAATGAATATCATCTACGGAATCGCAATGATCGCGATCGGATTCGCGATCATTGCGAAGTCAGAAGCGCTCCTCTCTTTTTTCGGCCGGGTCTCTTTTTTCGAACAACATCTCGGATCAGAGGGCGGGTCGCGCCTTGGCTACAAATTAGTCGGACTTATAATTCTTTTTATAGGCATCTTGACGATGACGGGGCTTATCGACGGCTTCATGCGTTGGCTGGTTTCGCCGCTAGTCAGGGGCCGGCTGTAGCTGCTTGGCATGCCTGATTACCGTTTTTGCCTTGACCGGATTCTCTGCTCCAGAGGCGCTTGACTTACCCAGGTTTTTTAATTATTATTACCAAATAAACGCAAAGCTGATGCCCTGCGTTTTCTGATTGCCAAGTTGATACAATTTGGCGGCTGAAGATTATTCGGTTCAATACTATCTCAAGCCCGGTATTTTCACAATTTTCAAAAATTCATCTGGGCCGGTAGCTCATCTGGTAGAGCGCCTCGTTTGCACCGAGGAGGCGGCGGGTTCGAGTCCTGTCCGGTCCACCGAAAGCGGATTTTTTGATCCGCTTTTATATTCCGGGGTTCTGCGCAGGATTGCCAAAATAAGCAGAATTGTTTATATTTAAAAACATAAAATATTATTATCGCTTATGAGTAAAGTAACTACGGATAAGGAAAAAATAAATGAAGTTCTGTCCCGCGGCGTCGAAATGGTCTATCCTTCGCGCAAAGCGCTCGAAAAGGAGCTTGCAAGCGGAAGAAGATTGCGAGTCTACTGCGGCTTCGATCCAAGCGCAGACTCGCTTCACATCGGCAATGCGATCCAGATAAACAAGCTCTCACAGTTCCAGGAGCTGGGCCATGAAATTGTTTTCCTGATCGGCGACCTGACCGGCATGATCGGTGATCCGACCGATAAGCTTGCTACCAGAAAAAAACTGACTCGCGAAGAAGTCCTTGAAAATGCCAAATCTTACAAAGAACAAGCCGCCTCTTATCTTTCATTCGGAGGAAAAAACCCGGCAATAATCAGATATAACAGCGAATGGGGCGATAAACTGACTTTCAGAGATATAATCGAACTGTCTTCGAACTTCACCGTCCAGCAGATGATCCAGCGCGATATGTTCCAAGAGCGCTTGAGGCAAGAAAAACCAGTCCATTTGCACGAATTTCTCTATCCGCTCGCCCAGGCCTATGACAGCGTCGCGCTGGACATCGATCTCGAGATCGGAGGCAGCGACCAGATGTTCAATATGATGTGCGGCCGCGACCTGGTCGGGTCGGTCAAGGGCAGAGAAAAGTACGTTATAACCACGAAATTGCTAGCGGACGACAAAGGCAAGAAGATGGGCAAGAGCGAAGGGAACGCGGTCTTTCTCGATAATAATCCGCATGATATTTACGGCATCGTTATGTCCTGGCCCGATGGCGTGATCGTCCCGGGGTTTGAGCTTTGTACAAAACTGCCGATGAACGAGGTAGCGCGCATCCGCAAAGTTTATGATTCCGAAGAGGAAAACCCGCGCGACCTGAAAATGAAACTCGCATTCGAGATTACGCGGATAGTGCACGGTGAAAAAGCCGCTCTTGAAGCTGAAAAAGACTTTGTCAAGCGGATCCAGGAAAAGGACGCCGGGCACATCTCAGAAACTGCGGAGCCGATCAAGCTTCCTGATGGCTTGATAATTACAGAGCTGCTGGTTAGAAGCGGTTTGGCCGCCAGCAAAGGCGAAGCAAAAAGGCTGATTGCTGAAGGTGCGATCAAAGTTGCGAATACAGCGATCAAGGATCCTGAAATCCACATCGTTCTAGCCAAAGAGGGCACTCTTATCCAGCGAGGTAAAAAACAGGCGAAAAAGATTTTTCCGCAATGATTCCGCTGGCAAGCTTAATGATTCTTGATTCATAATCCATACCTGATGATCGGCGTATTCGACTCCGGATTTGGCGGACTAACTGTCTTGAAGGGATTGACTGATAATCTGCCGCGGTACGACTATCTCTATCTAGGTGATAGCGCCCGCTCGCCCTACGGCAACAAATCCGATGAAGCTATCTATAGTTACACCAAGGAAGCGGTAGATTTTTTGGCCGCCCGGGGTTGCCGCCTAATCATACTGGCCTGCAATACTGCGTCCGCGAAAGCGCTTAGAAAAATCCAGCAGGAACATTTACCGCACATGCAACAACCCTGTTTGCGGGTGCTGGGAGTCACGATTCCTATCTGCGAAGCCGCTCTTGAAATCAAAAGGACGAAAAGGGTTGGCGTTATCGGAACTAAAGCAACCGTAAATTCTAAGGTATTTGTGGCCGAACTACATAAGATCGAGCCCGAGCTAGAAGTCTTTCAAAAAGCTTGCCCCCTGCTCGTGCCCTTGATCGAGGAAGGCTGGATTAACCGCCCTGAAGCCGGACGCATTCTAAAAACTTATCTGCGGCCGCTTAAAGAAAGGCGCGTTGACAGCCTGATACTCGGATGCACCCATTACCCGCTGATGATCGATAAGGTACGTAGGTTTATGGGACGTCGAACTCGGATTGTAGACTCTACTGTTGCTGTCGCAATCAAGCTCGAAGACTATCTGAAACGCCATCCGGAAATCGAACAAGCGCTTGATCGCAACGGGAAAAGGATTTTTCTAACCACCGATAACCCGACGACTTTCAAGGCTTCGGCCAATCAGCTGTTTAAGGCAAAATTAGTCGACCATGCCAAGAAAATTGCGCTTTAATCTATGTATTATATTGAAAACGTAAAAAATGAAATCGCGGATCTGATTAACAAACTGTCCGGGGCAGGCGTCGTAAAAGCCGGTGATTTCACTTTGCCTCCAGACGACGAACTAGGCGATATCGCCCTTCCATGCTTCAAGATCGCAAAACACGCGGGGAAAAGTCCGGTTGATGCGGCAGCCGGCTTAGCGAAAATGTTTGCACCAAGCGATATCATAGAAAAGTGTATAGTAGCGGGACCTTACCTCAACTTTAAATTAAATTGCGCGCTACTGGCAAAGAATGTTCTTGCCGAAATCAAAACATTACAAGCGGATTACGGAAAAAACGGGCACGGCGCAGGCCGGAAGGTGATGGTGGAATTTTCGAATGCAAACACGCATAAGGAATACCATGTAGGACATCTGCGTAATCTTTGTTACGGCGATGCGGTAACAAGGATTCTGGCCGCGAACGGATACGAAGCGATCCCCGTATCATATATTAATGATTTTGGCATCCATGTGGCAAAAACAATCTGGTGCCTCAAGAAATATTATAAGGAAACAGACGCCGGAGTTAACAAAGGCTACTTTCTTGGAAAAATTTACGCCCGTTCAGTATCGGAGCTAGCGCATGAAAATGCCGCCAGAGAGGAAGTGTCAGAAATAATGAAGAATGTCGAATCGAGAAAGGGAACTGATCACGAGCTTTGGCAGAAAACCAGGCAATGGAGCATTGAACAATTTTCTAATATATACAGCGAACTCTCAATCGCTTTCGACCGTATCTTTTATGAAAGCGAATTTATCGACGAAGGCCGTGAGCTTGCAGGGAAATTATTGGAAAAGGGGGTGCTGAAAAGAAGTGCTGGCGCGATAATCGCCGATTTCGAAAATGAAAATCTCGGCATCCTGGTAATTATGCGTTCGGACGGAACCACGCTATATCCGGTTGCCGACCTATCATTGGCAATAAGAAAAATCGAGGATTTCAACCTTGACTCATCGATCTATGTCGTAGATATGCGGCAAAGCCTATACTTTAATCAGCTCTTTTGCCTCCTGAAGAGGCTTGGTTATGCGCAAACCATGAAACATTTAGCACATGAATTCGTGAAGCTCCCCTCCGGCATGATGTCATCGCGCTCCGGCAATGTAATCACCTATGAAGAGCTGAAAACCGAACTGGTTAACCATGTAGTTTCGGAAACCAGCAAACGGCATCCTGACTGGAGTTCTGATAAAATCAAGGAAGTAACGGAATTATTGGTCCAGGCCGCTATTAAATTCGAGATGCTCAAGGTTGGTGCGTCCTCAATCATTACTTTTGATATTGCGAGCGCCATTAAGTTTGATGGGTTTACTGCCGCCTATCTGCAATATACCCACGTCCGTCTTGCCAGCATCCTGAGAAAAGCCAAGGACGCATTGAAAAGGATGGACGAATCGGCCAGCTGTGCATTTTTGAACGATCCGAAAGAATGCCAAGTCATTCTGAAGCTGGCACTATTCCCGGAGATTGTGCAAAAGGCGGGTGATAAATTCGACCCAAGCGAGATCGCCAAATACCTCTTCGAACTATCGCAATTACTCAATGATTATTACCACAGTGTCCCTGTATTGAAAGCAGAGGACGAAGTTGCTTTGGCCAGGCTCGCCTTGCTTGAATCCGCCTGCCGGACATTGCTGAACGGCCTTGCATTACTTGGCATTAGAGCACCGGAAGAAATGTGACCTTCCGAAAAAAAACGGCTGTCAAACAGGTTTTTTGGAGGATAACATTGACCTTTTTCCCTGGATTAATTATAATAATGCTTAGTTTCCGACTTTCTTCACTAAGGCCTGGCAACCTTGATAAAAGGTGAAAAAGTACGAATAAAGCCGCCCCTTGCTCACTCAAGGGGAAGCTGGATGGAACCGCGGGGAAAACCTCGTTCCAGCAAACCGGATGTATTTTCAGTTTGCAGGAACGGGGTTTTATAAACAAGCTTTAATTATAACCTGGTGATTATTTTCTGAATAAATCATTTAAAAAATATGTCTGACAACCAGAATAGCATTATGGATAAGGTCGTTTCACTCGCAAAAAGGCGGGGCTTTATCTATCCTGCCTGCGAGATCTACGGAGGGTTTGCAAACGCTTATAGCTACGGTCCCTACGGAACCGAGCTGAAGAACAATATCAAGCGCCTCTGGTGGCAGATGTTCGTCCAGTCGCGAGAGGACATCGTAGGGATAGATGGTCCCATCCTTCTGCACCCGCGGCTTTGGGAAGCATCTGGACACACGACCGGCTTCAACGATGCCATGGTCGACTGCAAAGCCTGCAAAAAGCGCTTCCGTGCAGATCATCTTGTCGAAGAGGCGACCGGCGAAGACATGGAGGGCCGCCTCGAGGATATGACGAACGTTCTTAGGGAAAAACGAGTTCCCTGCCCAAACTGCGGGAAATCGGACTGGACTGAGGCTCGTAACTTCAATATGATGTTCAAGACGACGATGAATGGCATATCCGATCCGGACGGCAATTACATTGACGTTTTTCTCCGCCCGGAAACGGCTGGCGCAATCTTCGTCGACTTTCAGAACGTGCTTGATTCGATGCGTGTAAAGATGCCCTTCGGCATCGCACAAATCGGCAAGGCATTCCGCAATGAAATAGTCGCCGGCAATTTCATATTCCGCTTGCGCGAATTTGAACAGATGGAAATCGAGTATTTTATCCACCCGGAAGCCGAATGGGAACCTCTGTTCGAAAAATGGCTTGAATTACAGGAAGAATTCGTTCTCGCGATCGGCGCAAAAAAACAGAATTTGCGGCGCTATGAGCACCCTCGGGAAAAGCTTTCGCATTATTCAAGAAAAACCGTCGATATAGAATTTAAATACCCCTTTGGTTTCAAGGAGTTATTCGGCCTTGCCCATCGCGGAAATTTTGATCTCTCCCAGCACGCTAAATTTTCAGGAAAGGAGCTGAATTATTTCGACCCCGAAACCAATACGCGTTACGTTCCACACGTGCTCGAACCGACTTTCGGGGTCGACCGCAGCATCTTGGTTGCCTTGATCTCGGCTTATACCGAAGAAGAGGTAAACGAGGAAAAGCGCATAGTCATGAAGTTTCCAAGTAAGATCGCGCCGATCAAAGCAGCCGTCTTTCCGCTTCTCAAGAATAAGCCGGAGCTGGTGGATAAGGCAAGGGGAATCTTCAGCGAGCTGAAGATGAAATATATGTGCGAATTCGATGACAACGGCAATATTGGCAAGCGCTACCGCCGCCAGGACGAGATTGGAACACCATATTGCATTACGGTCGACTTTGAATCGCTGGAAAACGACACCGTAACTATCCGCGACCGGGACACAATGGCTCAAGAGCGCATCCCAATTGCAGAGCTTGCAAAAAGCCTTGAAACAAGGTTGGGCCTCTAACTGTAGTTATTTCTTTAAAAAACCCCTTCAAGGGGGTTTTTTAAATTTGCCCGTAAATCAAGAAAAAAGTATAATGAAGCCATACCACCCATCAAAACTTTTTAGGAGGGTTTATGTTGTTCTTTTGCATATTGCGTGGCGAAGAAGTGGCCAAAGAGGCTTGTCGCAATTGTAGATTCAACCAACAATGCATGTTCTGCAATACTGAACCGCTAACTTTTGATGGCACGCTTGTGCCGCCAACCGCGCTCTAAGTCCAGCATCTGGAGAACCGCTGTCGATCAGCGGTTTTTTTTCAGCTGATATTGACTTAGCAGGCTGTTATGTTATAATCTGCTAAGTCCATCAATGGGCTATTATTTTTTATCAAATCTCGAGTTTATTTTCCTGGGTTAGTTATCTATTTCATTAAGGCCCCATCGTCTAGTGGTTAGGACAGCGGGTTTTCAGTCCGTTAACCGGGGTTCGATTCCCCGTGGGGCTGCATAAAGAAAAACTCCTGATTAAGGAGTTTTTCTTTTGGTGACCCTGACTATAGAAAGCTTCTGCCAGATCAGATTTGATCGCTCGAGCTTCGCGGTAAAGATCTTAACAAAATAGCACGTAAAGCCGGAATAAAGCTCGCGATCAGGGTATTATTTTTTTACGATCTGCCCTTCCGCCATTATTCCGTTATAATGAATACTGACGTCTGATATCCATTTATTGACGCTCGCGGGATCGTGACCTTTGCAGGAATACCCGCACTTCCAAACTGTCATCTCTGCCGGGCTGTCAGCACCTTCATTAATAAGCCTCTCGATTCTCCTACTAATGACATCCACCGCCTGTTTCGGCGACTCAAAACACGAATAGCCGCTCGTTGTCCTGTTCTCTTTCCCGCGATAACCCCAGTAATTATAACAGTCGCGCCCGCTTTTACCTGGCGCGTATTTACCGAACTTGCTTTCTTTCATGGCGATGCCAACCATCAGCGCGGCGACCTTTTTCTCCCTTGTCGAAATATCTTCAATCATAGCTTCCATCGGCGTACCTCGCAAGACGCCTCCGATCTTCTCTTCCAGATTATTGGTTTTCTCAAGCGCTCCATTTCCATTTTTCCCTTGTTCAACAACCAATACCCTTTCCTGTACAACCGGTTTATGCTCAATGATTGCCGAATCAGTAGCTGCGGTTCGAGCCTGAACAACGCCGAGCGCATTAAAATAGATCGCCGCCGAAAAAAGCGACAACATGATGAATTCATTTACGGTTAAAAACTTTTTTCGAGGTAGCGAGTTTTGTTCTTTCCTCCTGCGCGTCCTTCTGGCCTTTTTTTCCTTATTCTGCTTTTTTACCTTTTTTTTCTCTTTTGACAGCTTCAACTTCATTGGGTGAAAATTGAAAAACAAAAAGAAAGTAGCTGACTGCTACCCTCCTTTTTCTGGCCAGCACATTACCACAAATCAACAAAAAGTCAATCCCTGATATGAACGGCTAGAATTTGCTTTGACCAAAATATTAGGTTATTGTATAGGCATGCGGAATACCCTGGTTATCATCACAGCCACTGAATAGAATGTCTAAGACGAAACAAAAATTGATGATTGTCGACGGCAACGCGCTCATACACAGGAGCTTCCACGCATTGCCGCCGACCATGGCAACTAAAAATGGAGAAATTACTAACGCGGTATACGGCTTTACATCGTTCCTCTTAAGGGCGCTCAAAGAATTTTCTCCAGAATATGTTGCTGTGACGTTCGATCTGAAAGGCCCCACTTTCAGGCACGAGAAATATGACGCATACAAAGCAACGAGGATAAAAGCGCCTGACGAACTGTATGCCCAGATGCCTCGCGTCAAGGAGGTTGTGCGTTCGCTTAATATTCCTATCTATGAACTCAAAGGCTATGAAGCTGATGACCTGATCGGCACGATAGCAAGAAGCACCGACGGTAGCATAAAGAAGATTATCGTAACCGGCGACATGGATACTCTCCAGCTAGTCAACGAGCATACCCAGGTCTATACTATGAGCCGAGGGCTCACGGAAAGCGTAACATACGATGAGGATGCCGTTAGGAATCGTTTTGGCCTGGAGCCGTCCCAGCTGATTGATTATAAAGCCTTGCGCGGAGATCCTTCAGACAATATTCCTGGCGTAAGGGGTATCGGTGAAAAGACAGCGGTCGACCTCCTCAAGGAATTCGGCAGCTTGAAAGCACTTTATGAATATGTCCGGAATACAGACGCTCATTCAAACCGTATAAAGCCGCGAATCTTAGAAATGCTAAAAGTAAGCGAAAAAGGCGCCAAACTATCCCAGGATCTGGCTAAAATAAGGTGCGATGCACCGATGGCGTTCAAGCTTGAAGATTCAAAGCGCGAAGGATTCAATCTGGATGCGGCAGCCGACCTTTTCAGCGAACTCGAATTTAAATCTCTCCTCCCGCGCTTGAAAGATATTCATGCGGTAAGGCGCGAGGGCCAAGACGATAGCGCCGCTAAAAAGAATAAGTTCAAAAGGAACCGAGAGATGTTTAAATATCGCTTGATTAATGATGCGAAATCCTTTTCAATTTTTGAGAAAAAGCTGAACTCATATATCAGGTCCGCAAGAGAACCGATGGTTGCCTTCGATACCGAAACGACTTCCTTCGATCCGCTCGACTGTGAACTGCTGGGCATTAGCCTATCATGGTATGAGGGTGAAGCCTATTTCATAATGGTCCCCCCGGATGAAAGGATGAAAAACAAGAACTCCGAACAGGGCGGACTGTTCGGTAGCACTTTATCAGCATTACCGAAAACACTCGCCCGTATCCGCAATTTTCTCGAAGACGAACGCATCCACAAAGTTGCTCATAACGCGAAATTCGACATCAGGGTGCTAAAAAGTTACGGTATTAACGTGCGCCCCGTATCATTCGATACAATGATCGCTTCCTACTTGCTGAATCCGGGGTCAAGGCAACATAACCTCGATGCCGTAACCTTTTCCGAAGTCGGGTTTGATAAAATCAGCAAAGATGACCTTCTTGGCAAAGGGCGGGAACGCATTCCTTTCGCTTCCGTGCCCTTGGAGAATCTTTCCCTCTATTCATGCGAAGATGCCGATTTTACTCGGCGCTTATATGAAATCTTATTTGCGCGGCTCCAGAGGGAAGAGCTTTGGGAGCTCTTTTCCAAAGTAGAGATGCCGCTCGTTCCGGTGCTAGCCGCAATGGAAGACAGGGGCGTCAGGATTAATGTGCGGCTGTTAAAATCGCTCGAGCAAAAGCTTTCATCCTCGATAAGAGCGATTGAAAAAAAGATCTGGAAAGAAGCAGGAACGGTATTCAACGTCAATTCAACAAAACAGCTAAGAGAGGTGCTGTATGACAGGCTGGGCATCGCAACTGACGGCGTTGCCCGGATAAGGTCCGGCCTTTCGACTAAGGCTTCCGAATTGGAGAAGCTCAACGGGCACCATCCGATAATTGCTCATATCCAAGAATACCGCGAGCTGTCAAAATTACAATCGACCTATCTTGTCGCGCTGCCGAAGCTGGTAAATAAGCATACCGGACGTCTGCATACCAGCTTTAACCAGACAATAACCTCGACCGGACGTCTGTCATCGGCCGACCCGAACCTGCAAAACATCCCTGTAAGGACAGATCTGGGTAATGAAGTAAGAAAGGCGTTCGTTTCGGAACCAGGCTACTCTCTTGTAAGTCTTGACTATTCGCAGATCGAATTGCGTCTCGCCGCCCACCTTTCAGGCGACCAAAAAATGATCAGCGCCTTCAAAAAAGGCCTAGACATTCATACCTCGACTGCAGCTGAAATATACGGCATTGCCCTTGAAGACGTAACCAAAGAAATGCGCCGTGAAGCCAAGGCTATTAATTTCGGGATTCTCTACGGACAGGGTCCGCACGGACTATCACAAACAGCCGGGATACCTTATGCTCAAGCTAAGGAGTTTATTGACGGCTATTTCAGGACTTTCAGCTGCATCAAGGGATATATCGAGTCAAGCGTTGCCTCAGCGAGAACAAAAGGCTATGTTATGACTCTCTTCGGCAGGAAGCGTCCCATTCCGGAAATTGATTCTTCGGTCGTCCAGGTTCGCAAGGCGGCTGAACGCATGGCAGTGAATACGCCGATCCAGGGCACTGCCGCGGATATGCTCAAAACGGCCATGATAAGAATTGGTAAATTGTTGGAAGGACGGGAAGGCGAAGCCCGCATGATCTTGACCGTCCACGACGAACTAGTCTTCGAAATCAAGGAGGGCCTTGAACACGAGTTAGCAAAGGACCTGGCAAAAATCATGGAAAGCGTAATCAAGCTCGACGTTCCGGTGCTTGTGGATGTGTTTTATGGAAAAAGCTGGGGCGATATGGAGCGCTTAATTTAAAATAAGGTCGGCTCTCTATGAATAATTATATAAATAAAAAAAGTCTTGCTTTCTTAGGCCTGGGTATCGAGAACTACGCCCTGATCAACTATATCCGGGAGGAGCGGCTGGATTGTCGAATGACCGTCTTTGATAAGAGGCCGAAAGAGGCTTTGATTAATGCATACCCCCAGTTTGCGAAAGAGGGGATTGCATTATTAGAAAGCGAAAAATTCAAAAGCCATACGAGCGACCTGATTGTACGATCGCCTGGCTGGCCGCTTTTCGATCCCTTGCTTAAATCGGCGGTCAAATCTGGTTCTGAATTAACGAGCGCTATGCGCATCTTCTTCCGGCTAAGCCCCAGCACCAATATTATCGGCGTAACCGGTACTAAAGGCAAGGGCACGACTTCATCTTTAATTTTTGAAATCTTAAAGCAGGCGGGGAAAAAAGTTTTCCTTGGCGGCAATATCGGGATCGCGCCCTTCGGCTTCATCAATAAAATCAAAAGGAGTGACTGGGTCGTGCTCGAACTATCAAGCTTCCAACTTGAAGATATGGATATGAGCCCGCGTATCGCGGTTATCACTAATTTCTATCCAGAACATCTCGCGCCCGCCGATCCATTAAACCCTAATCACCACCGCTCGCTTAAGGCATATTGGAAGGCTAAGCTGAATATCTGCTGCTGGCAAGGAGCCAGCGATAAGCTGGTCGCGCAATTCGCCCTGAAGGCGAGGCTCGAGAAAGAAAATCTTAAACCAAGACAGCTTTATTACGATTCAAAACGGCCGCAGGCTGATGCATATTTTATCAAGGACGATCTTGTTCTCCTTAATACGCAATTCCAGGCGTGCGTAAGATTGCCTGGCGACCATAACAAGGAAAATGCCGCCGGTGCAGCGCTGGCCAGCTTGTTCGCGGGCGCGAAAATCCGGGATATCAATAAAGCGATCATGCATTTCCACGGCCTCGAGCATCGTCTCGAATTTGTCGGTACTGTCGCGGGTGTAAATTTTTACAACGATAGCTTTTCGACAACCCCTCAATCATCCATAACCGCGTTGAAATCCTTTAACCAACCTATTATATTGCTGGCAGGCGGCGCTGAAAAAAATTCAAACTTTAATTCTTTAGGAAGGGCAATGGCTAAGAAGGTAAAATTCCTCATACTCTTAAAGGGCGAGGCGACCAAACGCTTAAAGAAGGCTGCTGTCCAGGCAGGATGCCCCACACAGAGAATCAAAGAAGTGGCCAGTATCGGCGAAGCGGCCCGCTTGGCCCATAAAAAAAGTCTGGCAGGAGATGTTGTTTTGCTATCTCCAGCCTGCGCCAGTTTCGGCATGTTCAAAAATTATAAAGAGCGCGGCGTTTTATGGAAGGAGGCCGTTGCTGAATTAAAAGATAATATACGAAGATGATTATTTTTTTATACGGAAAAGATACCTACCGAAGCCGGCAGAAGCTCAGGGAGCTTAAGGAAAAATTTAAAAGAGATGTCGATGCAACGGGCGGCGACATAATCACGATCGATGGTGAAAAAGCAACTTTAGCAGCAATTCATGATGCCGCGGAGACTGGAGCGTTATTTTCGAGAAAGAGGATGGTGGTTGTAGAATACATATTGGATTGCGGCGACCCTGGAATTTTTTTGCCTCTGATCGAATTAATAGAGCAGCTTGACAAGAAAAACGCAGATAATATTGTAGTTTTTTTTGATAAAACAAGTCCTGCAGAAAAGCTTGCGTCCGACAAGAAAAAACTTTTCGATGCATTAAGATCGGCCAAGTACGCCCAAGAATTTCCGCCTCTAAACGGATCTAAACTTCTTTATTGGATCAAGGCTTATGTTTCTTCGTCCAACGCAATGATTGCCGAAGCTGAAATGACATGCTTGTCGGGATTCGCTAATGGCGACCTTTGGTTAATAACTAACGAGCTTGACAAGCTGATTCATTACAAACGATCCATCTCCGCAGAGCAAGATAAAGTTACAGTAATTACACGCTCTGATTTAGAGCTATTGGCATTCGAGGAAAAAAATTCTGGCATCTTCGACCTGACCGACGCACTAGGATCGAGCAACCGAGCCAAGGCAGCTAATCTAATCGATAATTTATTGGACGGCAGCTCGAACGACCTCTATCAATTAGCCATGATAGCTAAACATTACAAGAATCTGTTGCGAACTCGAGAAGCACTAGACCTTGGCATGACAACAAGAAAGATCTCCAACGAATTAAAACTACACCCATTCGCCGCTCAAAAGTGCATATTACAGGTTAGAAGGCTCTTTATGGGGCAAATAATGCAAAAAGCAAATTATTTGATCAAGGCTGATATTGACTACAAGCAAGGAAGATGCGATCTAAGAACCGCCCTATCGCTGCTTATCATGGATAATTGATTCGCTTAATAAGATTACTAATCCTGTATTAAAAAATGGCCTTTTGTGAAGGTCATTTTTTAATACAGTTGCTATTTCATCTGGTTAAGTCTTCTGTGCAGCTTAGATTTTTTTCTGTTCTTGGTATTTTCTTTAATAATGCCCTTTTGCGCGGCTTTGTCGATTGCTTTCATCGCAGATTTAACAATTTTCTCCGCGTCGTCCCTTTTTCCGGCCTCAATCGCTTTTAAGCTGTTTTTAGATAACATTTTTATCTCTTTCACCACCTGCTTATTGCGAGCATGACGCTTAACATTCTTTCTAAGTTCTTTCTTGGCAGATTTAATATTTGGCATACTTTAAACAAATTTTTAACTAAAATTAATGATTATACTAATAAATGAAGGAACTTTTGTAATACTAACATTAAATATGTCTTTTTTCAAGAGCAAGGCGCTTTTGTGCAATAATATACATAATGCCAACAACGGATATCAGCACACCGAGCAGGCTTATAAATTGTGGCAGACGCATATTGATTATATTGGCTGTCTCATCAACTCTTAGCGATTCTGTTATCAGCCTCAGAAGAGAGTATGCGCCCGTGTATGCCAATACAATTTCTGCATACATGTTTTTGCCATGCTTGATCATGTGCTTATGTAATAACAAAAGACCGAAAAATATTAAAATGCTGCCAACGCTTTCGTATATAAATGTCGGATGAAAATATGAAGAGCTTTCATATCCTGGCAACCTCATATCAGTGCTGATCGGAATCCCCCATGGTAATGAAGTCGGTTTTCCATATAATTCTTGGTTGAAATAGTTACCCCATCTTCCCACTGCTTGTCCTATAGCTACGGCAGGTGCCAATATGGATGCCATTACCCAAAAACCGACCCTCCTTGTCCTGCAAAAAATTAGAAGGATGATAATGTCGGTTATTAGAGCTCCATGAATTGCTAGCCCTCCTTGCCATAACTTAAAAATTTCCATTGGTCTATAAAAATAATACTCGAATTCAATCATCACGTGATAAATCCTTGCACCTGCTACACCAGCTAAAACCAGCCAGAATGCAAGGTCGATCATGTCTTTTTCTTTTATAAAATATGTCTTGCCCAAACGGAGCGCCACAACTAATCCCGTGATAATTCCAGCCACGATCAAAACGCCATACCAGTATATTACCAACGGACCAATATTCATGATTATTCTTTCTGGCGTATAATTGTGTAAAAAATTAATCATAGTAATTTATGCAATACTTATATAATTGTATTTTATTATCGCTTTAATGAAAAGCCCCTGCTTGTGTGCAGAGGCTTCTATCAACCGAATTTATCCTTTTACTATTAATTCTTTTTAAACATCTTGTCTTCCTGCTTTTTTATTGCGATTGACGTTTTGATAACGGTATCCGGGTTAAGCGATATGCTATCAATTCCACACTCTACAAGAAATTGGGCAAAATCAGGAAAGTCGCTTGGTCCCTGGCCGCATATTCCCACCTTGGTCTTTGTCTTCTTGCCGACTTCTATGAGATAACGGATCAGTGATTTAACCGCTTCGTTTTTCTCGTTTGATACACCAGCAATATGCAGAATTCCTGAATCCCGATCAATACCGAGAGTAAGCTGCGTAAGATCATTTGATCCTATTGAAAATCCGTCAAAGACAGCGGCAAACTGCTCTGCTAGTATAATATTTGCAGGGATTTCTGCCATAACGTAAACTTCTAAACCATTTACTCCTTGTTTTAATCCGTATTTTTCCATAATCTTTATTACTTCCTTGCCCTCGTCAACAGTGCGGCAAAACGGTATCATAACCTTGACGTTGGTCAATCCCATTTCGTTCCGCACTTTCTTGAGTGCTAAGCACTCTAATCCGAACGCCTCCATATACTTCGGATCGTAATACCTGCTCGCCCCTCTCCATCCGATCATCGGATTGCTTTCGACTGGTTCATATTCGTTGCCGCCGATCAAGTTTGCATATTCATTAGTCTTAAAGTCAGAAAGCCTTACAATGACTGGCTTCGGATGGAACGCGGCCCCTATCATGGCGATTCCTTCAGCTAATTTATCGATGCAAAATTGCTTCTTGTCGTCATACCCGAAAGTTAAATCATCAATTTGTTTTTTTACCTTGCTGTCTTTAATATTCTTGTAATTAATCAAGGCTAAAGGATGGACCTTGATTGTGTTTGCCCAGATAAACTCTTCTCTCGCTAGGCCAACACCATCATTTGGAATAAAGGATGTAGCAAACGCATTCTCTGGTGTCCCAACATTCATCATTACTTTCGTTTTTGGCTTAGCCAGAGTTTTCATGTTGGTTCTTTTGATTTCGAATGGCACTTTGCCGGCATAGACAAAACCTTCTTCGCCTTCTGCACAACTTACGGTCACCGTATCGCCTGTTTTCATTTTTTTTGTAGCATCATTTGTTCCTACAATACAAGGGATTCCTAGTTCTCTCGAGACAATAGCCGCGTGGCAAGTTCGGCCGCCTTTATCAGTGATAATGGCAGCCGCGATCTTCATTATCGGCTCCCAGTCCGGATCAGTCATGTCTGTGACTAGCACTTCGCCCTTTTTAAATTTATCAATATCTTTAACATCCATAATTCGATTTACCGTACCTGCTCCGACTTTATTTCCGACGCTCTGACCCTTTAAAATTATTTTGCCTCGCTTGCCTAAAATATATTCCTCGAGAACGCTATAATCCCTTGTGCTATGTATTGTTTCGGGTCGGGCTTGGATAATATATAATTGATCTTCGATGCCATCCAGCGCCCACTCGATATCCATGGGTCGGCCATAATGCTTCTCGATCGCCATGCCCCATTCCGCAAGCTTGAGAGCTTGTTCGTTTGAAATCGATTGCTTTCTCTGGTTAATTGTTTCAACCGGCACATCTTTGGTTGGTTTGTTTCCTCCTTTATTATAAATCATCTTTATTTTTTTCCTTCCAATTGCCTTAAAAATTATAGATTTTGTCGGTTTAAACACGAAAAATTCATCCGGATTAACCTTGCCTTGCACTATATTCTCACCAAGCCCGTATATAGAGTTTATAAGAACAACATTTTGGAATCCTGACTCAGTATCAATCGTAAACATAACTCCTGAAGACCCCTTATCACTTCTTACCATTTTTTGAATACCTACTGACAAAGCAATTTTAAAATGATCAAATCCTTTATCCGTCCTATAAGAAATCGCCCGGTTAGTAAACAAAGATGCGATGCAACGCTTTACAGCAACCAGTAATGCCTCTGGTCCTTGGATGTTAAGATATGTATCTTGCTGGCCGGCGAAAGAGGCGTCAGGCAAGTCTTCTGCTGTTGCTGACGATCTTACTGCTACATCTACTGCTTCCTTTCCATATTGTTTTGAAAGCTGCTTATATGCCTGGACTATCGCTTTTTTAAGGTCTGCGGGAAACTCTGCTTTAACGATCGTCTTGCGTACTTGTTCGCCTCTGGTAGCGAGATTGTGTACATCACTAGTATCTAAATCACTTAATATTCTTTTAATTTCTTCTTTAATTCCAGCCTTTTCAAGAAAATAATTATAAGCAAATGCCGTGGTCGCGAATCCATTCGGCACTTTAATCCCACTGTTAGTTAATTTCCTATACATTTCACCGAGTGAGGCATTCTTTCCTCCAACAATCCCAACATCTTTTATTCCTAGTTCATTAAAAAAATGGATAAATGCTTTTGGCATATTCTTGAAACAACAAAATTAAGCATTTCATAATCTCTGCTTAAAATGAGTTGTTTATTTATTTCTTAGTATATTATCATTTAACATTATTGCTTGATCGTGGTTGTTGCAGTCGTCCCAAAAGCAGCAATATCAATCTGCTCGATAAATTGAAGCATTTCATTTTTAGAGTTTAGCCTGTATTTTTTTCCAAGATAAACAAAAGCTTTTCTAAACTCGAGGTCAGCAATTTTATCTTCTCCAGCACCGGTATACAGTTTAAAAAGCCTAGCATGAGTTATTCCTAATTCTTCATTTAAATATTGATCAAGCTTTTTATTAGTTTTCGCGTATGGTTTTAATCTGTAAAGTTCATTTGAAAACCTCGATAAGGCAACTACTGAAGTATTATAATTGCCAACAGCATACAGATCGTCAACAATCAATTCGGTGCGTTTTATCGAAGTTTCTACTTTTTCCATAAATTGTAGAGGCCACAGCTTTATAACTATTATAATTACCAAAACCATAATCATTATAAAGCTTGTCAACGCATAAAAACCTCTAATTACATATTGCCAAACATCGGCATTCTTCATATAATTTTGATAGATCTTTAGTTTTGATATATTATATTATAGCATTTTTACAAGACAAAGGCTACAAATATTTTTATTCATTTTTTCTGCTAATATTAAAGATAATATTTATATATTTGTTTATACGCCTCTGTTGTTAATAATTTAATATAACATACTATTAGTTTTTAGATGGCAGTCAAATATTAATAATACAACAATAAATTAGCCTTGGTGGCGAAACTGGTATACGCGCTAGCCTTAGGAGCTAGTTCCTTTACGGGATTGAGAGTTCGAGTCTCTCCCAAGGCACATAAAACATAATCCTTATTAACAAAATAGACTTGATAAAAAATAAAATGTTCCACGTGGAACATTTTATTTTTTAGTCTATGTTTTTGTGGACCATAAGGGACTTGAACCCTTGACCTCTTCCATGCCATGGAAGCGCTCTAGCCAACTGAGCTAATGGCCCAAGCGTTGCGCCCCGACTAGGACTCGAACCCAGATCTCATCCTTAGGACGGATTTGCTCTATCCCTTGAGCTATCGGGGCCTTATTTAATCTTTTTCTAGTTTAATGCAGTAAAGGCATAGTGTCAATTTACTATTATTGTAAATATTTAATAAATGTGTAATATTTGGATTAAGCTTTATTTCATAATTCGACCATATGTTCAATAAAAATGATACGGGATCTCTTAAAGAAGTGGAAACTATTATAGGCGCTTCAGTAAAAATCAAGGGTGACTTTAAAAGTCAGGGCAATATCGTTGTTGAGGGCGAAGTAGACGGAAGCCTCGAATCAAAAAGCAAGCTACTTGTCAAAGAAAAGTCAAGGATAGTAGCTAACATCAAGGCAAAAGAGGCTATTATTGGCGGTGATGTTGTTGGAAATATTGAAATTGAAGGTGCGCTTGAGCTGACTGCTTCAGCAAAAATCAATGGAGACATCACCGCTTCTTCTCTTTCGATAGCTAAAGGCGCGGTTTTTAATGGAAAATGCTTTATGCCATACTCTGCTGAAAAAAAAGAATTAGTTAGTAATGATAATAGGGTAGCATCAGAATAATCATATGTACGTCTATGTATACGGCTCTTTTCTTGAGAACAAAAAACATTTAAAGACCTTAACTGAAATAGAAACCAGAATAACGGATTTGGGCATGAGCGGAAAAATAATTCGGTTAAGCCAAGCAGCGAATCCAAAGTCACTTCTTGTAAACGAGATAAGGAGAGGCGCTAAAACAATTGTTGCTGTTGGTGATGATCTTGTGTTCAATTTACTAATTGAAACATCTGTAGATTATAGCATTCCCCTTGGTGTGGTGCCAATTGAGAAGCTGAACAACTCCATAGCCAGAAGTCTTGGCATAACTGGCCATACTGAAGCTTGCGATGCGCTTGCCGCTAGAAGGATAGAAATTTTAGACTTGGGAAAAATTAATTCGTACTATTTTATTACTCATGTAAAAATTGAAAGTAAGGGCGCAGTTATGACCGTTCCGGGCAAATATTCAATCTCAATCGATGAAAGCGGGTTAATATATGTAATTAATCTGGCTACCGAAGAATTAAAAAAACTTGATATTCCCTTCACTCATCCACAAGACAGCATGCTCGATATCGCTATCACGACTAACACTGGTATGTTGTCAAAAAAAAAGAAAAGCCTCAGCTTGTTTTCATTTACAAAATTCTTAATCGAAAACAACAAACCCTTTATTCTCTCTGATGGAAGGAGTGTGTCGGGTATCGGAAATTTCGAAATCAAGCCTAGGGCTATAAAGGTTATTGCGGGTAAACAAAGAATTTTTTAAGCGTCCGAATAAATCCGGTCTTAAGCTTTGGCTTTTTTGAAAACTAAGAGTTGTTGGAGGATCGTTAATAAGTTGGTTACCAACCAATAAAGCGCTAAACCACCGGCAAATTTCATTCCGATAACCACTGTTAAAAAAGGCATCATATAGATCATCTGTTTGTTTAGAATTGCTGTAAAATCCTCATCTCTTGATTCCGCCCCCTTAACAGGGGTTCTTTTTGAAGACAACATCCTTGCTTGTACGAACTGCGACAGCCCAGCTAAAACAGCTAAAATTAAGCTAGGATTAGATAAATTTATCATACCTAAAAAATTTGTCTGTAAATTTCCGGGCTGAGCTACGAACGGATAAAGCAGAGAAAAAGAGTCTGGTTTTGTTATTGTATTAAAAACTTTAAAGATCGCATAAAAGAAGGGGAGTTGTATTAATAATGGCAAACAAGAAGAGAGCGGATTGATATTGTGTTGTTTATAGAGTTCTATCATCGCCCTGCCCATTTGTTCACGATCGTTTTTGTATTGCTCTTTTAATTCATTTATTTTTGGCTGAAGGTCGGCTAGTTCTTTCTGTGATTTAATTGATTTACTTGAAAGCGGATAAAGCACACCTTTTATTAAAACCGTCAATAATACTATTGAAACCCCGAGGTCTTCTATCGGAAGTACATTATAAATAAATACAAGAATATTAAAGATCGGTTGATAAAAAAATGTGTGAAACATTCCTGACATATCTTAAATATACTATTCTAGGGGGTCGTATCCGCCCCTACTCCAAGGATTGCATCTTAAAACGCGATACAAAGCCAGTATCACTCCTTTTACAAAGCCCTTTTTTCTTAAGGCTTGAATTGCGTAGTTCGAACAAGTCGGACTATATTTACAATAGCCGAACGGAAAACGATTTTTAAATAAACCGTGGTCTAATGATAACGTAGCCTGATAAGCCCTGATTAAGCTTATCGAAATCCTTACAAAAAAAGTTTCAATTATTGAAATCATTCTGCTGGCTTATTTGGTCAGCCTTTTTCTGCCTTTTGTCATTCTTCTTTTCAAGATGTTCCTGCCGTTTTTTGTTTTTATTCTTTTACGGAACCCGTGCTCTTTCTTGTCTTGCCTATTCTTAGGCTGATAAGTTCTTTTTGGCATAACAATAAAAAACAGAAGCCTTTTGCTACTGTCTGATTAATTTGATCAAAATCATAAAAAAATAATATCACTTTACTTCTTTTTAGTCAATGAACCGCCTGTGCTGGTCGCTAACAATTTGCGAAGCGTGGATGTTACATGTATAATACAAAAGATGTCGTTTTTCAATCCACAAATCCACCGCTTATCAACATAAGCGGCCTTTATAAATTTTTATAAAACAACTATACTCTTCTTATCGAAATAACTGCTCATCTACTTTTAAGCATTATCGATGACTTCTATGGAAAAAAATCAAATCTGGCAAGCTATCCTTGGTGAAATCGAGCTTAATCTATCTAAAGCAAATTTTACTACCTGGTTTAAAAATACATTCGTTTCATCCGTTGAAAACGATCAGCTGGTTGTGTGTGTACCAAATGCTTTTACTAAAACCTGGCTGGAAAAAAAATATCACAAGCAAATTTTAACAGCCCTATTAAACGTCACTAACAACAGCATAAAGCATATCATCTATGCTGTAGAGTCAAAGAAAAACAGCCAAGCCGCACCTTTGGTGGATTCAATAAGCGCACCAAGCAGTAAAACGTTCAAAGAGTCTGCCGTACACAATAGATTCGGGCTAAATATCCGTTACACTTTCGACAATTTTATTGTGGGAAAAGGCAACGAGCTTGCACATGCAGCTTGTCAGGCTATTATTTCAAATCCTGGCAAAGCTTACAACCCGCTGTTTATTTATGGGGGTGTAGGACTCGGCAAAACCCACCTGATCCAGGCGGTCGGTCATGAGCTGGGAAAAAAATTAAGCCGTATATTATATGTCTCTTGCGAAAAATTTACAAATGACTACGTGCAAGCAGTCCGCAACGGAAAAGCTAAAGAATTCAAAGACTTATACCGAGGAGTCGATGTTCTGCTTATTGATGACATACAGTTCATGGGCGGAAAAGACGGAACGCAGGAAGAATTTTTCCATACCTTTAATGAGCTACATCAAACCGATAAACAAATTGTAATCACCTCTGACCGCGCACCCAAACAGATACCGGCACTTGAAAAAAGATTGTTGTCCAGATTTGAATGGGGGATGATCGCTGATGTCATACAGCCTGACCTGGAAACCAGAATTGCGATTCTAGAGACAAAGTGCAAAGAAAAAAGCTACAACATTGATTATGAAATTTTATATTATATCGCGAATAATATCCAACACAATGTTAGAGAACTTGAGGGCGTATTGAATCGACTGATTGCTTATCACGAATTCAACAACACAAAACCAACAATCGATACAACAAAACAGGTGCTAAGCAGCTTAGTTAATTCTTATTCCAAGCCCGCCTCGACCAAGCAGGTTATAGAGGTTGTATCAGGGTATTATGATGTTAATTTAAAAGATATTTTAGGGAAAAGCAGAAAAAAGGAGCTTGTTAAGCCAAGGCAGGTCATTATGTATATCCTGCGCGAAGTAATGAGTATTTCCTATCCAACCATTGGTGAAGAGCTGGGCGGCAGAGACCATACAACAGCCATGCATGCTTATAATAAAATTTCAAAAGAGCTAGAGGATGATAACAGAATTAGACAGGAGCTCGAGTCAATAAAACAGCTTCTAAAGAGCGAATGTTACGAAAAAA
>CAYTAV010000008.1:0-2324 GCA_964435875.1 uncultured Gammaproteobacteria bacterium | reverse complement strand
AGACAGGAGCTCGAGTCAATAAAACAGCTTCTAAAGAGCGAATGTTACGAAAAAAACATTTAAACTTGAATATTCTGTTAATAAACTATTAAATCTCTACTTGTATCCACTGTATAAACAAGAGCAAGTAGTCAAAAAAATAATTTATCAACTATTACCGACAATTTTCCACATAATATTAATCAATAATTTTTGCTAATAATAAAAACAAGTATTTATTTTCCACCCAATTAACCCCCTTATTGTTATTAATTTTTATGAATATAATTCTATTACAAGCAAATTTTAAAAAAGCGCTGTCCGTGGTTAGTAATATTACTAGTAAAAATATTAGCTTACCAGTTTTAAATAATGTTCAGATTAGGGCGATAGAAAACAAGATAGAGTTATGCTCAACAAACCTTGAAATGGGCATTACTTATGGGGTTAGAGGAAAGATGGAGGAAGAGGGGGTGGTTCTTGTGGACGCTAAAACAGTAAATAATTATATCCAATATTTGCCAAATGAAAAAATTTTTATAACTCAGTCCGGACAGGCCATCAAGGTGGTGTGTGCTAACTATAAAACAACAATTAACGGCTATAATTCGGAAGAATATCCACTCATACCGCTTGTAAGCGCCAACTTAAAACTAACCGTATCGTCTGCCGATCTTAAGGATGCTCTACAGAAGGTAGTATTTGCCGCCTCTTCTGCAGAGGCAAGGCAGGAGTTGACGGGCGTTTATTTCCGGATAAACGATGACAGTCTAAGGGTAGCAGCAACAGACGGATTTCGTTTGTCAGAAGTAGTTATTAAAGCCGAAAAAAAGGAGATTGCCGACACCAAAACTGTTGCTGAACAACTAATTATTCCTTCTCGAACCGTTCAAGAACTAATCAGAATACTAACAATAATTACAGCCGACCCAGAAGACTTGGAAACGGGCAATTTAACCGAGATTAATATTGCTGAAAACCAGGTTAAGCTTGTTGCCGGAAGCATGCAGATGGTAACCCGGATTATAGAGGGTAACTTTCCTGATTATCAACAAATTATCCCGACCAGCATAATATGCAAAGCAATTATGAGCAAGAATGAATTAATAAGGGCGGTAAAAACGTCGTCAATATTTTCAAAAAACGATGTTAATGATGTGTTATTTGAGATTGATAGTACAGAAAAATGCGTTATTTCTGCGACAGGGCAACTTGGTGAAAATAGGGTTGAAATACCAGCAAAAATTGAGGGCAAAGCAGCTAGGGTTTTATTAAACTATCGGTATTTAATAGAGGGTTTACAATCAATAAATGGTGAAAGCGTGAGACTAAGTATTAGTGGAGATAACACACCTTGTTTATTAGAGCCAAACAAAGAAAAGGACCATATTTGTATTATTATGCCCATTAAGCAATAAACGTGCGGGGTCAGCGGTTTGCCAAAAACAAATATATCATATATAATATCAGGATTCAGGGCGAAAATTGTATATTATTGAAAGAATCATAAAAATATATGTCAATTAGCAAAGAAGTAATTGAAAAAATTAAAACAGACCTTTTGTCAAGAAGAGAGCAAATAGTAAAAGACCTGGGCAGCATAACACGGAAGGATGAACACGAAAAAGATGAGCACAGAGCGATGTTTCCGCAATATGGTGACAAAATTGATGAAAATGCCCAGGAAATTAGTGAATATAGTACAAATCTTGCTACTGAAAAAATCCTTGAAAGCACATTGCGGGACATAGAGTCTACGTTATCAAGGATCGATAAAGGCACCTATGGTATATGCAAATATTGTGGAAGAGAAATTGAAGAGAAAAGGTTGCTCGCACGCCCAGTCGCTAGCGCCTGTGTAGAGTGCAAGACAAAACTCCAGTCTATATGATGAACAGTTGGTTAAATAAGTATAGACCCCCACAAATAATAGCCGCAACAGCGGCTATTATTACGTTGCTCGCCACAGACGTATTTATTAGAGGCCTTTTTTTAAAAAACCCCGAGTTATCGTATGCTATTATCAATGGCTTGATAATATTCAAATTTAAACAAAATACTGGATTAGCACTTTCCATAGGACAGTCTTCCAGTAATGTTTGCCTGCTTATAATAACAGGAATAACGCTAATTGTGTTACTTGTTTATTTACTAATACAAAAAAATCTAAAACCATCGCAGGCAATATCGCTTGCATCTATTTTTTTTGCCGGCGCAGCGAACTTTATAGATCGAGCAAGGCTGGGGTTCGTTATTGATTATATACAACTGCCATTTTCTGTTGTTGTTAATCTGTCGGATATTATGATTACTCTTAGTATTATTATACTAATAAAACATTTTAT
>CAYTAV010000007.1:20000-35221 GCA_964435875.1 uncultured Gammaproteobacteria bacterium | reverse complement strand
CGAGCACGCGCTCTTCGGCTGCGACCTCTGGCTCGAAGTCGGGGGGATCTCGGAACAGATACCGTGCGGCGAAAGCAATTGTACCGATTATTTCGTCGATAACGACAATGACAGGGCAGGCGGCGCTGATTCCAGGTGCCAATGCGCTCCGGACGAGGTTTATAAAGCGAGCGCAGGCAATGACTGCGATGATAATAACAGCGCCATCAATCCATCCGCAAACGAACAGTGCGGCGACCAGCTGGATAATGATTGCGACGGTGAAACGGATGAAGGATGCGCAACCGGTCTGTTCTTCTCCGAATATGTCGAAGGATCGAGCTTTAGTAAAGCGTTGGAGCTCTACAATCCGGGGGGCTCTCAGATAAGTCTGTCGGGTTGGAAAATCAAATTATATAATGGTGGAAATTTTTCGCCGAATTTTATTATCAATCTGCCCGCAACAGACTTAGGAAGCGGATCAACTTATGTCGTCTGCCACAGCTCATTCGATGCGGCAAATCTGAATAAGTGCTCCTATACGACCAATTCGCTATCTTATAACGGCAATGATGCGGTCGCGCTCGAGAATCCGAACGGCGAGATCGTCGATGTGATCGGCCGGATCGGCCAAGACCCGGGTGCGGAATGGGGTTCCGGACTCGCCTCGACGGCGGACAATACCATCCGGCGGAAGTGCTCGATTTCGCAAGGCGACATGATCGGAACAGACGCGTTCGACCCTGCGGCCGAATGGGACGGCTATGCGGCTAATACGTTCGGAGGGCTAGGGGCTCATTCAATATGTAATTAATAATAAGTAATATTAAAACAAAAGTATGGGTTTAACGAAAAAGATCATGCTTGCGCTAGGAGGACTCCTGATATTCCTGATCGCGGTCCAGATCGTTGTCGCGGACAAATACAAGGCTACGGTCCTGGTGATCGAAGGCGAAAAGAAGGTGGGCGTCAACCCGACCGACCGCGTGATTGACTTCGGTGATCTCTCGCGCGATACATCAGCGGAGCGGGTCGTCAGCCTGAAGAGCGGCAATCGGCCGGCCTATGTCTATATCCTGAAATTCGGCAAGATCGCTGAACTGGTCAAGACCGATGATGCATCGTTCGTGCTCGGCCGCAACGAGGAGAAAAAAGTGAGCTTCAGCATGTACATGCCGCCTTCGGCTCCTATCGGCGAACGGATGAATGGATATGTCTGGATATTCAAATTGCCGAAACTGTTTTAAGCAAAAATAAAAAATATCAAGCATGCAGAGGCACGTTGATAACCGCTAATCATGATGAAAAAATATGTAAAAACTTCATTGGAATGGATGATATATATTGCGATCTTCTTCCTGATAGCTTACGGCACGCCCAAGATCCTCTCGAGCCTGCTCGGCACCCAGTATCCGATCGCATCGATCACATCCAGCTCGATGTGGCCGGCGCTCAAGGAAGGCGATGTAGTTTTCATCCGGGGGATCAATGGCAAGGCAGACCTGCGCATCGGCGATATCGTCGTCTATCGGAACGAAAACGGCTTTACTATCCACCGCATCGAGAAACTCGGCGAATCCGAGCTAACGACCAAGGGGGATGCCAACAATGTCAGCGATCTGCCGGTGAAATATACGGATATCGTCGGCAAAGCCGTCGAAACCCGGGGCAAGATCGTTCGGATCCCGTATCTGGGCAGGCTTTCGACCTTGCTGAACAGATGAATGACAAGGACCCAAAGCCGATCCCGGATATATGAGAAGAAAATAAGTATCATGCAATTTTAACGATATTTGCATCAAATGCGAAATTCGATATACAAAATAAGGAAGGATCTCAAGGGCCTGCGGATAGGGAAGGGCGGTTTTGAGCGTGCGCTTAAATTCCTGCCGGCCAAAACTGCAAAGTTCGTCCGCGCCTGGGCTGCTGTCTTGAGCGGAGCGGGGCATTCTGAGCTAAGGCCTTTCTACCGGACGAGCGCATACCATTATGGACGCGAGCTAAACCAGGCAATGCGCAGTGCCAAGCCTTTTTTCCCGCGGATTGGGCTAAAACCCCTCGCGCTGACGGTCATGTTCGCACTCGTTTTCTCCAATACTTACGCCATGGACGCTTTCGAAGCGCATGTCATCAATATTACGGCCCGCATATCGGGCGGTATTCCCGACATCGATCCCGAAGGAGGCCGATACTGCGATAAAGAAGGAGCGACAGTAGTCTTAAGCTCTTCGACGGCTAGTGCGACGATTATCTATACGCTCAATGGAAGCGATCCAGAATGCGGAGGCAACGGGAATACTTATGGAGCGCCTTTCAAGCTTTTTCAAAGCGCGGAAGTCAGGGCCCGCTCGTGCCTGGCCGGAAAAGCCAGCCCGATCGCCTCGGCCCTGTTCCTGGTTTCGAGCGATTACTGCGGAGAGTTCTGCGGAAACGGGACCTTGGAAGAAGGCGAGGAATGCGACGACGGCAATAATATTTCCGGCGACGGCTGCAGTGCCCAGTGCACGAATGAATGCGTGGCGAGTCAAGAGATCTGCGACGGGCTTGATAATGACTGCGACGGCACTGCCGATAACAATATCTTCAACGATTTTACCGCATCAAGTTCGCCGACTAATGCGACCCTTAATAACGGCTATATCGTCACCCGCAAGGTTCAGTTGCCAGACGGCCTTTATGCGACGCAAAGCGTCAGCACCACGACCTATATGTATCTGGATTGGAATTTCGCTTCGATACCCGACGATGCGGTCATCGGCTCAAGCAGCCTGGCACTCATGCACCGCGAATCCGAGATAACGATCGATGTCGAATATCGCTCTGATAGCGGATGGATCGCGGCCTGCGACCCGGCCGAAACTGACAGGTTCGCGAGCTCGACTTGCGACTTGAGCGGCCTGATCGATTCGGTAGCCAAGGCCAGGAATGTTTCGCTCAGGCTCAAGCTGGCGAGATTAGGGAGCTGCCACGAAGACCTGGATTGGGCCTGGCTGGATATCGCTTACCGCGTACCGGGAGCTTGTGCGGTGTGCGGCAACGGCAAAATTGAAACGGGAGAAAACTGCGATGACGGGAACATGATCCCCGGAGACGGCTGCAGCGCGGGATGCCAGGCCGAAGACGCATCATCCTGCATGAAGATCAACGAAGTTTATTACGATCCTGATATCTGCCATGGGGGGCAGAAGCATGAATGGATCGAATTATATAATGCATGCGAATACGAGGTAAATCTTAAGAACTGGTATCTGACTGATAACGGAGGGTATCCGGCGCGAGAAAAGATCAATTCGAACTATCCGATCGAAGCAGGAGGGTTTGTCGTGCTTGCGGATAACGCCCAGACCTGGTCATTCTGGCCGCTCATACCTCAGAACGCGGTCAAGATCTCACTCGGCGGCAGAGAGCTATTCGACGGTTTGGGAGACAGCAAAGACAGGGTCATGCTCTTTACCGCAACCGGAACATTGGCGGACTCCGTAAGCTGGGGCGACGACAAGACGGCCTTCGATCCAGCAGTGCCTGATGTTCTAAAAGGACATTCGATTTCAAGGAAGGCCAAAGGAGTTGATACGGACACTGCTGATGACTGGATGGATACCTATTGGGGCTCCGTCCCGCCCGGACCTAATCCGGGAACCAACCCGCATGACGCGGTCGAACCTGTAAAAGCGCAGCAACCTTCCACAGATAGCGCTTTTACGCGGCAGGATACTAACGCAATGCCTGGCGGGGCGTTATTTGAAAATTTCAGGAAAGCAACTGCAGAAAATATTGCTTCCTCCGGGCCGGCCGAATCCGATACGCTTCCGGATGGCGATGGCCAGCAGGCGGGATCGGCTGCCGGTCTGGATCCGCAGACAGACAATAGTTATGCGCAATCGGGGCAGGCTCCGGATCAGGCAAGTCAACCCGCCGGTTCCATGCTTGTACAAGAAGTTTTACATGACAGGCTGTCCGCCGCAGACATTCCATTAGCAAAGGATAACATTGGAACCGCGACCGGCGTTCAAGGCCGGGAAAATGACGAGCCGAAGCAGGTTATCATAGAACAAGAACCAGCCAAGGAAACCGCGATTGTCCAGCCGGATATGCCTCCTCCACCATCGACCAGCGAATAATATGCGCAAATTTTACGCTAAAAATAAATTAGGTTTAACACTGGCATTTTCAATCGCACTATTAGCGGCGGTTTTTGCAGGCATCGAATCGCGGTTGATCGGGGTTTCTGCGGGAGTAATGCCGGTCAGCGTCGACCTGAGACACCTGGATTTCGGCACGGTTTTTACTGGCGAGAAAAACGAAGGCCGGATAACCGTTAGTTACGCCGATGATAGCGAATGTACGATCAAATATGCAATTACGACCCGGAGAAAACCCCTCCCCGAAGACCACCCGGATTATCCGGCGGGCGGTGATCCGCTTCTGCCGGGTTTTTACCGCGATCTTTGCCCGCATTTAAAAATCGCCAGTATCGAAGATGAAGAGGACCGTACGGAAAGCGCATTCCTGAGCCCGGTTGACACAAGCGATGCGTGGGCGGTAAGACTTGAGGTGCCTGCGTTATTTAACATGGTCTCACAGGACCATGAATACGGCGTCGTGACTGAAAACGGGGAGTATGGCTGCGACATCATAGTCGACACGGACGGCTGCAGCGGCGGTATGCCGGTCTGCGGCGACCTGGTATTATCCTTGCCGCATGAAGCATGCGACGACGGGAATACGACAGCCGGAGACGGTTGCAGCGCAGATTGCCAGTTAGAACCTATCCAAACCGGCGGCGGCGTTACCCTGGCATCTGCATCCGGGGGACCTGGTTTCCGCCTTGCTACAACGGAAAATACCGATCAAGATACGTCATCATCACTGCCAAAGGCAGACGCGACAGGCGTACTTGATACGCAAGCCGCTCCCAAGCTCATGATCGTCAAAAAGGCAGCGGTTGAATTTACCAATCCGGGCGAAAAGAATGTGCCGTATAAAATTATTATCAGGAATGACGGCAATCTGACAGCTTATAATGTCAAGGTCGAGGACATCTTGCCATCCGGATTCGTGTTTACGGGCGGCGCGTCAAGCTCGCAGTCCTGGGGTATCGGCGATCTTGCTCCAGCTGGAGAATATTCGATAGAATACGGTACTGATGTCGGAAAATCCGTAGCGGCAGGCAGGTACACCAACACGGCAACCGTCCAGGCGGATAATAACGGCAGACTATCGTCCAGCGCCGCTATAGAAGTCAGGTCTCCGCTGGTCCTAGGGTTGGAGCTTCCGGCATCGGGTTTTAGCATCGCCGAAGCGGCGCTTCTGCTGTCATTATCTGTATTGGCTTTTTATGCTTCATTTGCTATTAAAAAAGTAGTATAATCATGATATATGGAAAATAAGGTCGCGGCTAAATGAAATGATTATTTCGATAATCTGAACTTAATGTTAATTTATTATAATGAGTGAGCATTATCCATGAATTGAGTATATTAATAAAATCATCTTCTATGAAAACGAAAAATTTCCTGCAAAAAAGCAGAAAGCCAGCCGCAATGATCTCCATGCTGGCGATCGTGATCCAGTCGCTGGCTGTTAGTTTTGCCTTCAGCTCTCCGTTGCCGGCAAAAGCAGACTCGATTTGCAGTCCTGATGACCCTAAGAGCTGGCATACAGCCGATCTTTTCAACACAGGAAGCCTCGTTGAGATGGTCTTTCATGACGCGATGAACTGGTTTTCTGACCCGGGCAACGGCAGTTACGGAGGCAGGGACGGTGGCGGCGATATCGCGATGGTCAGGGGGGGTAGGGATTGCGGAACTGAAACGGGCAGCGCTACGTTCGTAATGCATAATGATCCGGCATCGCGGATCGCGATCCGACACCTCGACGGCAGGAGCGGTAAGGATAGCTTCGAGGTCCGTGTGAACGGCAGCCTGGTCGGAACCTATCATGACGACGGACTGGACCAGGAAATCTGGAAAACGACAGTGTTCAGCTTGCCGACCGGACTTCCAGACAGCATAACCGTGGAAATAATCTCGATCGATCCGGTCTGGGACGACTGCGAAGCGTACGGACAAATCGCGATCAACTGGGTCGAGATCGGCAATTGCGAAGAACAGCCGTCCTCTAAAGGATCGCTCACCATATGCAAATTTGAGGATAAAGATATGAACGGCTCGAAAAACGAAGGCGATACGCCGTTAGCCTGGCCGTTCACGGTCAAAGCGCCGAACAATTCAACCGTCCAAATAACGACTAGCGCTGAGAGCGGATGCGCTACCATCGAAGACTTGGTACTCGGGGCTTACGAGATTACTGAAGCTGACGATAATGACGCGGGGGACCTTGTAACCTGGACAAAATCAAGCCCGATATCCGGTAAACAGGCGATCGAACTGGCGGCGGGAGGCAATAATGCCACCTTCTTGAATTACCGCAATGCAGCCGAAGACAAAGGAAGCATAACGATCTGCAAGTATAATGACGAGGACGGCGACGGCCTGCTTGATGAGAATGAAACAACCGCAGGAGCAGGTTGGGAATTCGTTGTGCTAGGCACAGGAAACGCGGTCACCGGCGAAAACGGATGCGCTGTAGTCAGCGGACTGTCTTACGGGGCTTACAATATCACAGAAACGCCGAAAGCCAACTGGCATCAGACTTTTCCCTTGCAGTCGTCTGTCACAGTCGAGATCAATACCGAATCAAAGCATAGAAACATCGATTTCTACAACCATTTTTCAGAGAACGGCGGTGGAATCTGCGGAAACGGGGTTGTCGACCCCGGCGAACAATGCGATGACAACAATAGCGTGAGCGGCGACGGATGCAGCTCTCAATGCATGACTGAAGGCGGATCAGGGGAAATCCCGTTCTGCGGCGACAGCCGCATAAACCAGTCCTCAGAAGAATGCGATGACGGGAATACGACGGCCGGAGACGGTTGCTCGAGCGGCTGCCGGCTGGAAAGCTCGAATAATAGCAGCGGCTCCACATCATCTTCCTCGGGCGGAGGCGGAACGCCGCTATGCATACTTGACGGCTCGTGCGGAGGTGCAGTCGGTTTCGCGAGTTCTGAAAGCACTCCTGAAGAAAAGCCCGATGTGCTAGGAGAAGAAGGAGCGCCGCAACTCGCGATACAGAAAAGCGCTAAGGAAGAATTCATAAATCCCGGAGGCTCGGTGACTTATTCGGTTACAGTTACCAATAACGGCAAATTAACCGCGTTCAAAGCCGTACTTGAAGATACGCTGCCCCAAGGGCTTGCATTCGAAGACGGGAAATCGACAAAAAAATGGGAGCTTGGTGATATCGCGCCTGGCGCTTCGAAAAGCATCTCTTACAAAGCGTTTGCTGATAAGGACATGGTTAAAGGCAAATACAAAAATATCGCCAAGGTATCAGCTGAAAATAATGAACCGGTAACCGCGAATGCGGATATCGATATCCGCATTCCAGAAGTGCTCGGTGCAGAACTGCCGGCTACAGGATTCAGCTGGGCCGAGTTGGCGGCGCTGCTTGCGCTCGCTGCCGCTTTCTTTTACGGAGCCAGCAGCCTGAAGCGTAATACACGGCAGATAAATACCAAATGATCGGATGAGGGAAATCCAAAAAAACGCAGTACACAGAAAAGCTCTGGTAATCCTACTGGAGCTTTTCGCTGTTGGGATCATCATTTATCTAGCAACTGCGCCCGCCTGGCCGGAAGCTGAGTATTGGTTTGAGCAGAAATTCGCCGTCAAAGAAATAAGGCCGACTGCGCCGGTAGAAGCAAGACTGCCAATCAGCGATAAAAAAGGGCTCGTAGTACAGCAATCGGCAGGAACTAGCACGTCGCCGGTTCCGGCTTCGCAGGAAATGCGCAAAAACAAGGATTCTAGCAAGACAGGGAACCGGCTGATTATCTCGAGGATCGGGGTCGATGCGCCGATCATCGAATCGAAGAATGAGTCATGGGGCCTTTCCAGGGGAGCCTGGAGGATACCTTCGAGCTCCTCGCCTGATAAAGGCGGCAATACTGTGATTTCAGGGCACCGTTTCAGATACCTGCCGCCGAATAACACGACCTTCTATCTTTTCCACAAGCTCAAGAAGGGTGATCCGGTCAGGATTATCTGGAATGACATTCGGTATGACTATTCGATCACAGAAATAAAGGTTGTCAACAAGGATGAAGTGTCAATCCTGGCAGATACCGATGATACGCGTCTGACTCTATTCACTTGTACCCCGATTTTTTCTCAGGAAAAAAGGCTGGTCGTGACAGCCCGCCCCGTGGAATGAAACTATGATTAACCTAGATGCCTAGGATGGTTCGCGTTTGAATCGCATATCGTCAGGGTGACAGTTTTAATTTGCAATAAGCGGAAAAAAAATCAATATCGGTCATTTGCCATTAATCCCCTAAAAATGGTATAATGATGCTATGAAAATCAACCGAAATAAAAAATATCCAGAATTTAACTGGTTGATTGTTTTATTATCAGCCGGGCTTATCTATAAGCTGTATAACTGGTTTTCGCATAAAGCCAACCGTAGAACGGTCAAGCTGAATTTTCTTGATTTTTTGAACGCTGAGAAAAGTGAATTGTTAAAGTGGATCAAGGGCAGGGAGTCTTTCAAGACCTTCTGCGTTCATTCCGGATCACGCTTCGAAGATTATTTCATTCCTTATCGCGGGAACAGCCATAAGCCTAAGATACTTAATGCTAGGCATCTTTCTTTCATAGCCTTAGTGCTGATCCTCATAAAACTTGCAACTCTGGGGTACTTGTATTTGATCTATCCGGATAACGCTAGGATGGCTGATGATATGGCTGCTGAAATAGTATCCCTAGTGAATGCCGAACGGAAGAGCAGGGGCATCCCTGAACTAAAAGTCAACAGGATATTAAGCGAATCGGCGCTGGACAAAGCGTCGGATATGCTCAAGAACAGTTATTTCGCACACAAGAGCCCGGATGGGCTTATGCCATGGGATTTTATCGAAAGGGATGACTATAAATACATTTATGTAGGTGAAAACCTGGCTATGAATTTCTCATCAGCCCAATCCGCGCAGAACGCATTGATGGATTCACCTACACATGCCAAGAATATACTGAATTCAAAATATTCCGAGATCGGGGTAGCTGTCCTTGCCGGCTCAATCAAAGGCCAAAAAACCAACCTGTTGGTCCAGATCTTCGCTACGCGCGAGAAACCGCCCTTGAGAGTTGCATCGGCATCCGGTGCATCGAAGACCGCAGGCACGACCGCGGCTAGCCAGAAAGAAAATAAGGCTGCTTCTTTTACGGCATCTTCTATTAAGACTGCCGGGGAAAGATTGGTCGATGTAGCTCGGGCAAAAGACAGGGATAAAGCTCAAGATTCCGAGCCTGCGAAGCCTATCATGCCGACAGCCGCGAACAGCCCCGGTACACTGACAAAGCTGTCGATCGACCTCGCATCCTCATCCGATGTTGCATCCGTCGGATCTTCAACAGACCGGAGCACGGTCGAATTATTAGGATTTCAATCTCCCGTCGATCCTCAAAGGCGGATTTTTGAAAGCCCGAACAGCGATATCGAGGAAGAGCGCAACGTTGCGGTCTTGAGTATCGAGCCGCGGGAAGGGCCGAAATATGCCGTTGCCAGGCTGGTAGTCAAGGTTTCGCAATCGTTATTCATAGCGATGCTTGCCATTGTCACGGCCGTAACGATGCTGATGGTAATTTCCCGAGCCGCAGTGCATCATAAACCAGCCTTAATCCATGCTTTCGTGCTGATGCTGTTGATAGCCGGATTAGTCACGGTAAGATCACACATCATGGAGAGCCTGGGGAAATTCGTCCTGATAACCTGAATGAAGCATAATCCGAAAAGCATCAAAGTCCTGGTCGCCTTATCAGGAGGGACCGACTCTGCGGTTTCGCTCTATTCGTTATTGGCGGGCGGCAATCATGTCGAAGCAGCTTATATCACTACTAGCGCCTATTCCGGTGACGGGCTTGTTGCGGCGCAGGAAGTCTGCCGTTTCTTGAGTGTTAAACTGAATGTACTCGATGCGCAGAAGGAATTCAAGAAACACGTCATCGATTATTTTATAGAAAGCTATCGATCGGGCTTGACTCCTAACCCGTGCACGAGATGCAATGAAAAAATAAAATTCGGTCCTCTTCTTAAGTTTGCCATCCGAAAAGGCTTTGACAAGCTTGCAACAGGCCATTATGCCAGAATTGATTCAGTGGAGGGCGTTTTACCGAGATATAGGCTCTTAAAGGCCGCTGATCATAAGAAAGACCAGAGCTATTTCCTTTACCATCTCAAACAAAAGCATCTTGAGCGGATTATTTTTCCGATTGGCAGGTTGGAAAAGCAGGAAGTCAGACAGATCGCCACGAACGCGAACCTCCCTTGCCTTTTAACAGAGAGCCAGGATATCTGCTTCCTGCAGAAGGAGGGCAAGAGCATTGATCATAACATCTTATTAAAGCAAACACTTTCGCTTGCACCAGGACCGATCATCACGCTTGACGGCCAGATTGTCGGATTGCACGAAGGATTGCCGCTCTATACTACCGGACAGAGAAGGGGGATCCGAATCGGAGGCACCGGACCGTATTACGCAGTGCGCAAAGATCCATCGAACAACACGCTGTTAGTGACCAGCCGCTGGAATGACAAGTCCCTTTATACAAAGCAAGCGAAAGTCGGAAATTTCAACTGGACGGCCGGCCCGCAAGGCAAAATCATCAGCTGTATGGCCGTTTTTCGCTATCAGCATCAACCAGTCCCGTGCAGACTACATGATCTGGGCAAAGGTAATGTCAGGGCAGTCTTTCGCGAGCCGCAAAGAGCGGTCGCTCCCGGGCAATGCCTTGTTGCATATGCAGGTGATGAGCTTTTGGGCGGCGGCGTAATCATATCCGCGGAGCCTTAAAATACGATTCAAATATTTTTATCTAATATTAAATAATTAATGCTTATCAAGCAAACTGTGCTAGCAGTGTCCGTACTGGTAATGCTATATTGCATTAGCCCAGTCCAGGCGAATTTTTTACCCGATACGGATCGAGACGGGGTCCCGGATAACGATGAAATCTATGTCTACGGTACGGATCCCGCAGTTTCAGATTCTGATGCAGACGGATATTCAGACTTTGATGAGCTTGCCAAGGGCTATGCGCCGCTTTCAGGGAACGGCAAAAAGCTTGAAAACAGCGATTTTGACAAAGATGGGTTATCTGATAAGCTGGAATTGTCATTCAAGACTGACCCGCGCAGGCCAGACAGCGATCGTGACGGGTTCAGCGATTATGATGAAGTAATGAACGGATATGACCCGCTCTTCGCAGGTATACGCAAAATTGAAAAATTGGTCGTCGTAGATAGCCGAGAGCAGGAACTAGACTACCGTGCAGGAGGCGTGGTAATAGAGAAATTCAAGGTTTCGACAGGGGTGCCCAAATCTCCGACGCCCAAAGGCGTCTTTACAGTCACTGCCAAAGCGCAAAAAGCATGGTCAAGGTATGGTTTATGGATGCCGAACTGGCTGGGGCTGGGATCGGGCAAATTCGGCATCCATGAGCTTCCCATCTGGCCCGACGGCCGGCGGGAGGGCGAATCCCATCTTGGTAAGCCAGCATCGCACGGCTGTATCAGGCTAGGGAGAGATGATTCAAGGGTTTTGTACGAGTTTGCCGAATTGGGCACGAAAGTCATAATCAAATGAACTGTCGTGAGCCAATCGTCAATAGAACCAATTTTATGAAACAAGACACTATCGAAAAAATCAAGCAGTCCATAGAATCGATCAGGCCGGTCCTTCAGGCAGACGGCGGAGATATCGAATTCGTCGAGTTCGACGAAAAACAGGGCCGGCTTGATATCCGCATGACAGGCATGTGTTCGCACTGTCCGATGTCGCAATATACTTTGCAGAATTCGATTGCGAACAAGATCTGTGGCGATATCAAGGAGGTTAAAGACATCCGTTCGGTTTGATCAGCATTCGGTGCCATTATTAAAATCCAGTTTCAAGGCTGGATTTTGTGTATGTCATGCTAGCCCTCCCACGCGTAGGCTTACCGAGGCATTTCATCCGGAACGCCGCCGGCTGCGTAATAGTCGGAAACAGTCTGGCCGGCGTACGAGCTGGATACGAACGGGTCAAGAGAGTCTTTTGTCAGGCAATGGGTTTTTTTGTTATTGATATTTTTTAGAACCCGGTTGAACATCTGGATATCTATGCTCTCTGAAGCGATCATGCCGCTGATCTGAACCAATGTTTCCGAATCATCTAACGCACCGAAATAATAGTGGTACAGAAAAAAGGCTGCGTGTATCATCAGGATAAAACCAACTAAAGCAACGACATAACGCGCTTTTGATATGAGAATCCTTAACAAGGAGATGGTTTTTACACTTTTAAAATTCATAATTTTCTTTCTTCCTGTATTTTCGAAGGAGCCTTTCTCGACATCAGGAATGCGTCTGCCGATAGCTGCAAGCTGATGTTATCGGGCGCCACAGAGCCCGCATCGCGCCTTGACCCTTCGCGTGAAAGCTGGAGGCTGTAGATGTTGATGTAGTAATTAAGATTTTCAAGATCGGTCATATAAGCAGCAATATCAGAGAATCGGCCTCCGGCGGTGATTTGGACGGTCGTCCTGCCGAAAATTCCTTTCGCGTCCATCTGTGCAGGCAGGAGGTTTATTTTCTGGGTAACATGGTTTTTGGCCGCGATCGTTTCAAGCTCGGTAATGAAAGCCAACTCATCATCTTTCTCGATAAAAACGTTATTAAGCGATTCGACGCGTTTGCTGACCTGTTCGAGATTGCGCATCAATTTCGAAAGGTCGTCCCCGTTGATATATTTTTGTTCGATTTCAGAACGACGAAGGTCGATATCGTTCTTGATCATCATGATGTCCTGAATATTCGGGATGATTATAAAGAATGTCAAACCTGCGATTATGATCGAATTCAAAGCGACTGTAATCAGGATTTTCTGGTTAGCTGGAAGTGATGATAATTTCATAAGCTGGTGCAGTTCATTCCGACGGGATATTGATCCTATCGGATTTTAACTTTAGCGTTAAAGTGAAGCCGAGGTCTTCCTTGACAAGCAGGTTTTGCAGAGGCAGGTCTACGTTCTCGATAAGTTCGGATTTCTCTAATTTGGATTTGAAAGACAGGAGGCTGTCCCTTTGCTTCGCATTTCCCTGGATTACGGCCTGCGACTGGTCTTTGTTGATGGAAATATTCGTGAAAACGACCCCGCGTTCCAGGCATTTCAATATCTCTGATATCAAGCATGTCCAGGGCTTAAAACCTGATTGGATGCCTTCCGTGTACTGGAGCTGTTCGTTGATATCTTTGACCTTTTTGTTGTAGCCTTCGCTATTATTGGCAATACCCTGCGTATGGACGTTTACTTCGGAGATTATCCTGTTAAGCATAAGCTTTATGCCAAACATCAGTCCGGCATAAACGGCAATTATAACCGAAAGCAAAACGAGCGAGCCGTTCAAAATGCTGAATGTACGATTGATGCTTTGATTTTTCTTGTGCTGTTCAGGCACCAGATTTAGATTGATCATGTTTAGGAAGGATTGAATGCTCCACGTAACGACAATCCTGTCGCTACGGCAAAAGTCGTTTGCAGTGATTGGATGATTGAGTTTGATAAAGTATGGCCGGCATCGCCTGGATTATTTGTAAAAAGCGCCGAAGACAGGCTGTTTAAGAAAGCTCCATGATCGATCGTGATATGGCTCATGCTATTACCGACCATGGTCTCGATAAGAGTTTCTTGGCGAAGTATCGCATCAAGATTCTTGATATTTGCCCCGCCTCCGCATAACAGTATCTTGTTGATCGGCCCGCGGTCCGAATAATAGTCGTTATAAAACGTGATCACGCTCTTGATCTTCTCCGTCAGATCCTTGACGTGTTGGGTAAGAATTCTTTTTACGACACCTTGAGCTTTATCGTCGTCCAGGCCACAGATCGTCTTCGCTTTTTCAGCTTGTTCTTTTGAGATATCGAGTTTTTCCGCGATAGTATCGGTAACTTGTTTTCCCGAAATAGGAATGTCGACTGTGAACAATACCGCATTCTTTGAATAAACGAACATACTAGTCCGTTTCGAACCAAAATCGATTATGCCGTAATTGGATGCACAGTCCCCGGCACCAGATGGTGCTTCCTCTTTGAGCAAGCTGCGTGCGATGGATATCGGCTCGATTTCAATCGCAACCAGATTCAGTCCGGCGGATGAAGAAAGCGCTACGTACTGATCGATGACTGACTTCGGAGATGCGCCGATCATGACTAGGTCATGATCGGTAGCGCTTTCCATGATCTGCCAATCATAGTACAATTCGTCAATGCGGAGCGGGATATTTCTTTCAATCTCGCCGCGGATCAATTCTTGCGGATCGCCTGAATGTTCGACTTTCATCAGTTTTAAAAAGGATTTCTGTTCGGGCACGCCCATGATTATTTGGTCGGAATCAAGTCTTCCGTATTGCGGTGATTTTATCAGCTTGCCTATCTCTGCAGCTAAAGCTGATGGATCGGAAATCTCGCCGTTCTTGACTAGGTCCTCAGGCAAGGCAGCTCTCCCGAGGCCGTTGATATGTAATGAACCCCCGCGTTTTTCAAGCTGGACTAGCCTGATTGAAGAATCTGAGATGTCTAAGCCGATTGGCAGTTTTGTTTTGCTGATGATGCCTATCATTCGTTTATTATAGCACTAATTAGATTTCTTCCCAAGAAATGAAAGTGTATTCGCCGGTCGTCGGGAACGAGGGCGGGGGCGCGAAAGTGCCGTTAGTATCGAATATCGAGGTTGTCGTTGCGTAACCGTCAACCACCGTGCTGCCTGAAATCCACGACCAAGTCCATACGAGGTTGGATATAATGCCACCATAGACCTCGATCGATGTTTTAAGCGAATTAGTATCATAGTTATTGTAGTAGATTCTTCCATACTGGGCGAGCATAAATGCATCGATCGTCAGGACCGACGGAGCGTATCTGGGAACCTTGACGTTCTTCTGGCCGATCAGGCCGAGGATATGCGAACCGTTCCGGTCGACATACGTAAGGTTGTCGTTGATGGTTATCGATTTCCGGTTGCTAGGATTCGTGTCGGGAAGACGCGCCGCCGCCAAAGTAGCCCGTCCGTTGACTGTACCGTCGACCCAGACGTCGTCGTCGACGAATATGATGCCGTTCGCGGGAATCGAATAATTGGTAGC
>CAYTAV010000007.1:17977-19900 GCA_964435875.1 uncultured Gammaproteobacteria bacterium | reverse complement strand
CCGGTAGCCTTGAACGATACGATCGTCGATCCTGTCGGCGGGGGGGTGATTTCGATTTCAAACGTGCCTTGGGCGCCGCTCGAAGGGGCAGTATACGAATGCGCGTATGGGCCGTATGGCTCCCCGGGGGAACCTGGATCTGCGCCGGTGCCGTCATAATAATCATCATGATCATGGGCCAGATGCCAGCGGTAGTAGTTTATGCCAGCTTCGGCGACATGGAGCGCCTGTTGCTTGGCGGTCTGCTGTAAATAGAGCTTGTAACGGTATAGCCCGACGCTGATCAGGCCGCCAGCCAGTATAATAAAAAGCGTACCGGCAAGCAGAACAACAATGATCATCACGCCTGAACGGGCTTTTAAGTATCCAATCATTCTTCTTAGCATTTTGTCGGTTTTAATTTTGATCGACCCAAAAATTTCTTTGCGCGCCATATGGAGTAAATCAAAGATTGTCTTTAAGGTTCCTGATCTGGACATCGGTTAGCACGTAGTAATCCTGCGGCGCTCTTGACGGGTCGACGTTTATTTTGAGCGACATATGGATCATGCGAATATCGTCGATATTGCCGGTCGTGCTTGCGATCAGCGCATTATTCGTATCGTAATAGGTAAAGATAGGTTCGGATTGGTTATTGACATAATCTGCAACCGGTACGGTCGCCGCATTCGCCGGATAATAATCGATCGGCGTGCCTGTCGCCGGGGTAATGCTTTTCTTGAGCTGCGAACCGTCAAGGAAGTATCTGACCAGATCGACCGAGCCGTCGGAGTCAGTATCGCAGTAAAATGCCAGCTCCTGCTCGTCAACGGTCAAGAGCAGGTAGTCGCCCCGTTCGCTCGACTGAGCATCCCGCACTTCTCTGATGAATGAATCGATTACGCGTCGCGCGTTCTGGACCGCTTCGTCCTGTTCAAATGCGAAAGTAGTGGATCTTAATCCGCCGACCACAAATTCAGCTCCCATAACCGCGAGCAAAATCGCTAGGCTGACATAGACAAGCATTTCGATAAGCGTGAAACCAGCTGTTTTTTTTTGCAGATTGTAGAACATTCAATCCATGTAAAGTATCAGCTCGACGGATGTATCAGGCGAGAGTTCAACCGGGCGCGAAGGCGATGACATGACAATCGAGTAGGTTGCATAACCGCTTCCGAGATTTACCGAATAAGTATCCCATTCGATATTATTGAGGTAGATATTTCCGCTCGCGTCAGTCGTCGATGTCGCGCTGTATTTATAGATTATTGGGTTTTCGCCAAGGCGCTTGATTCCGGTTACTACCAGCGGCACGTTTGGGATATTCGCGGTTATCGTATATTCGCTAAAAGGCGAAGCATAAATATCCTCATTACCGTTGCGGTTATCTTCCCAGCTGGCATATGGTATCAGGCTGGCGGGGCTGATCGCTACGTCGGGGGAATTCTGATCTGAATCGTCGCTGTTGATATTCACCCTGATATCGGACGTCCATTTGATGACCCCATCCGTATCGAGCTTTTGCGCATAGATATCCTGGTTGCCTGAGCGTTCGTCCGTCCAGACGACATACATCGTGCCTGATGCGATTGCGATCGCTGGCTCGTACTGGTCGCCGGTTGCATACTGGTTAACCCTCAAATCGTTGGTCCAGGCCTTATTTCCGGCCGAATCGAATTTCTGCAGGTAGATGTCCTTGTCGCTTCCGCGTTCATCGGTCCAGACGATGAATAGATATCCGGATCCGTCTATGGACATATCGGGCGAGTATTGGTTGTCAGAACCGGTATCGTTATTAATCTTTTTATCCGTCCAGACGAAGGATCCGTATTGGATGCGGGCTGCGTAGATATCAAGGTTGCCGTTGCGATCGTCGGTCCAGGCAATATAGACCGAGTCGGAACCGTCAGCCGCGACGGCCGGGTGATATTGTTCGGTGCCGTC